>JBAXOR010000162.1:0-3748 GCA_037133155.1 Chrysiogenales bacterium
CCCGGCTGATGCGTTTTTCCCGCAGCTGGAGCATGATCCGGCAGGCAAGTTGGCGGGCATCTTTTGATCGATTGCCGCGTCCGGCTGTGACAAGGAGGAAAAGGCGCTGTGTGGATAATGAATGACAGAAGAGAGCTTCACCATTTTCAATCAGCGTCTTTTTTCGTTGCAGTATTTTTTCCAGTTCGGGGAATTCCTCCCCAATGGCGGCCAGAGAAAGGCCACGGAACAAGGGGATGACAATGGCTCCATGCTGATTGGAACGTATCTGACTGGTTTTTACTATTTTCATTTTTTCCCTGCTAAATTTTCGCGGAAATGGTCAAAGCCCAGGCGCGGTATCTCTAAATGCAGCCCATTTTCACGGACCAACAGGCGACGGCGACTGGTGATTTTACCTATAATGTGGTAGGCCATTTTAGTTTTTCGCAAACGGATTTCCTGGCTTGGAGATATGGCGAACAGCAGCTGGTAATCTTCGCCTCCGGCCAGGACAAGGTCTTTTTCGGAATATTGGTATTGCCGGCACAATTGTTTGAAGGATCGTGAAACAGGAATTTTCTCATAATCGATCTCGGCGCCGGTTCCAGAAGCTTTAAGCAGGCGGGAAAGATCGAGCAGCAAGCCGTCGGAAATGTCGATCATGGCGTGGGCGTATTTGGCCAGCAGCAGTCCTTTCTCGCACTGGGGTTGAGGGTGTTTGTGGAGACGGATGAAGGGGGAATTTTTTTCGCCTGCCAGCAGCAGTTTCAACCCCAGTGCCGATTTGCCGCTCGGACCGGTTACAGCGATCCAGTCGCCTGGCCGGGCGCCGCTGCGCAGAACCGGTTTTTGGCTCTGGCCGATGATGGTGATGGCGATGGTCATTTTTTCGGAACGTGAATAATCACCGCCAGCCAGTTCCACTTGCCATTTTTGGCAGCCTTGACGCAACCCCTTAAAAAAAAGAAGTAGATCGGCCTCGGACAGGCGGTCAGGAAACCCCAGGCCGAGGTAAAAATAAAGGGCCCGGCCGCCCATGGCGGTGATATCAGAAATGTTTACCGCCAAAGATTTTAAAGCCAATTCCGGCAGGGAAATATCCCGGAGCCGGAAATGAACGTCTTCGATCAGGATATCGCTGCTGATCAGCTGGAAATGCTTGCCGCTACGGACCACCGAAGCGTCATCACCGATACCCAAGCCATAGCTGAAAAAGAACTTTTTTTTTAAGTAAGCAACAAATTCCTGTTCATCCATTAAAATATTTTGTTGACGAGAGCTGAATTGACGGCATCCTTGAAATCGGAGACAAAGATGAAGTTCATGGCCTGGATATGCCCGTTCTTGAGTTCACTCAGATCTTTTTTATTTTTCTCGGGCATGATAATTGTCTTTATCCCGGCCCGGCGCGCAGACAGGACTTTTTCCTTGATGCCACCCACAGGCAGGATTTTGCCGCGCAAGGTGATTTCTCCGGTCATGGCAATTTCTCGGTTTACCGCAATGCCGGTAAAAGCTGAGATCAGGGCGGTGGCCAGGGTAATGCCAGCCGAAGGTCCGTCCTTGGGAATGCCGCCTTCGGGAATATGGATATGGATGTCATTTTTTTCAAACTTTTCCGGTAAGATCTGCAGCTGGCTTGCTGAAGCTTTGATCAGGCTCAGGGCGGCGCTGGCCGATTCCTTCATCACGTCCCCCAAAGACCCGGTCAGAATCAGCGTTCCTTTACCCGGGATCAGCTTGACTTCAATGAACAGGATATCGCCGCCGTAAGGAGTCCAGGCCATGCCGGTGGCTACGCCCACCGTGTTTTCTTCCAGCAGCTGGTCGCGGAACAACTTGGGGATGCCGGCGTATTTTTCCAGGTTGAGACTGGTGATTTTATAAAGTTTCTTCTTACCCAGGGCGACTTTGTGAGCCACTTTGCGGCAGATGCCGCCGATTTCCCTTTCCAGGTTGCGCACGCCCGCTTCCCGGGTATAGAGGGCGATGATATTTTTCAAGGCTCCGGGAGTGAAATCGATCCAGTGGGAGTTTAAGCCGTTGGCGTCAATTTGGCGCGGGATCAGGTGGCGGCGGGCGATTTCAATTTTTTCTTCTTCAGTGTAGCCATGAATTTCGATGACTTCCATGCGGTCGCGAAAAGCCGGCTGGATTGGGTCAAGCAGATTGGCGGTGGTAATGAACAGGACTTTGGAAAGATCAAAAGGTACACCCAGGTAGTGGTCGGTGAAGGAATTATTCTGCTCCGGATCCAAAACTTCCAGCAGGGCCGAGGAAGGATCGCCGCGGAAATCCATGCCGATTTTATCCACTTCGTCCATCATGAATACCGGATTGTCCGAGGCGGCATTTTTCAATTCCTGGATGATTTTTCCAGGCAGCGCCCCGACGTAGGTGCGGCGGTGGCCGCGAATTTCGGCTTCATCATGAACCCCGCCCAGAGAAATGCGCACGAATTTTTTATTCAAAGCCCGGGCAATGGATTTACCCAAAGAGGTTTTTCCGACTCCCGGCGGCCCGACAAAGCATAAAATCGGTCCGTGGGTCCTGGCGCTCAATTTCCGGACACTCAGATATTCGAGGATCCTTTCCTTGACTTTTTCCAGTCCGTAATGATCATGGTTCAATATGCCTTTGGCGCGCTTCAGGTTCATGTTGTCTTTGCTGGAAATTCCCCAGGGCAGTTCGAACATCCAATCCAGGTAGGTCCGGATCACGGAACTTTCGGCCGATTCCGGGTGCATTTTTTTCAATCGCTCGATGTTTTTTTCGGTTTCCTTGCGGGCGGCGTCAGGCATCTTTGCATCATCCAGCTTTTTTAAGTAGCCGATGATTTCCTCGGCATTTTCGGCTTCTTCCCCCAGTTCTTTTTTGATGGCCTTCAATTGCTGGCGTAAAAAATATTCTTTTTGATTCTTGTCCATCTCGCCCTGGGCTTTAACATTGATCTGGTTTTGAATGCTGAGCATTTCGATTTCATAATTTAAAAATTCGTATACTTTGCCCAGTCTTCTCAGCGAGTTCGCTTCTTCCAGGATGCGTTGCGAATCCTGGATTTTCAATTCCAGGTTGGCGGCGATGATATCGGCCAGTTTCCCAGGTTCTTCGATGTTTTCGGCAATGATTAAAATTTCATTGGAAATAGACTTTCCCAGCTTACCGGCCTGTTCGAATTTCTGGCGCACGTTTTTTATCATGGCTTTATCTTCCAGGGTCAGTGAGACCGGCTCTTCATCTTCCAGTTGGATAACTTCGGCTTGCATGATTTTGCCATCATCGATCAGGCTGCGCACCTTGACCCGGGAAATACCCTGGACCAGAACCCGCATACGGCCGTCGGGAAGCTTTAGCATGCGGACGATCAAGGCTACGGTTCCGAATTTGTACAGTTGATCTTCATTTGGATCTTCGATGTTCATATCTCTTTGGGTAAGTAACAATATCAAGCGGTCGGTATTCAAGGCGGAATCCACGGCTTTCTTGGATTTGGTCCGACCGACATACAGCGGCACAATCATGTAGGGGAAGACCACGATGTCCCGCAAAACTAAAACCGGCAGGATTTCCGGGATCTTTAATTTTTCCAGCCTTTCTTCTTTTTCCAGTTTGGCGGTAATGTCTTTTTGTTCTTCAGCCATGGGTTACCTCGTCACTTTATTTTCACAGAAACATTGGCCATGATTTTCTTGCTGATTTCGATATAAAGAACGCCATTTTCCATCTGTGACTTGATTTTGCTGGTGTCCAGCGGAAAATCAATGAC
>JBAXOR010000163.1:0-3681 GCA_037133155.1 Chrysiogenales bacterium
CGTTTCTTCTTTGAACATGGTAACCTCTTCGGCAACGGAGGTATCCCCCCGGCAAAACTACCTTATATCACGGGGAATTTCCAGATTCAACTTCTCCACCACTATTCGGAGCGCAGGGTCTCCACCGGGTTGATTTGCGCGGCCCGGATCGACTGGTAAAAGACGGTGAGTCCGGCAACTAAAAAAGTCAATGAGCAGGCCAGGGCAAAGGGCCACCACAAAAGAGGGATATGAAACGCATAATCGTTCAGCCATTGACTCATCGCATAATAAGCAATGGGACAAGCAATAATGCTGGCTAGCAATACCCACTTGAAAAATTCCCTTATAAGTAACAGGACGATACGGCTTCCGGAAGATCCCAGAACCTTACGAACCCCTATTTCCTTTTTCCGCTGCTCAGTCATAAACGACGCCAGGCCGAATAGCCCCAGGCAGGCAATAAATAAAGCCAGTAACGTAAACGAATCGACCATTCGGGAAACAGTCTCCTCAGAAAGATACAAGCGATTGAATTCTTCATCCAGGAATTTATATTCAAATGGAAAATGGGGGGCAAACCGCCTGCATGCACCTTGGATATAATCCAGGGTCTCTTTGATGCCGCCAGGCCTGATTTTGGCAAACACAAAGCGATGAAAATACTCATAGTGCCGGGGATGAATGAGCAAGACCAAAGGACCGATCGGTTCACTGATATGCCTGAAATGAAAATCCTTGACCACGCCGATGATTTGTCCTTGCCCATTCATGTAAGTGATGCCTTTGCCTACCGGATTTTCCAGTTTCATCAATTTGACCGCCGCTTCATTGACGATGAAGTTGGAACTATCCGTCGGGCGGCTACTGGAAAAATTCCTGCCTTCTTTGAGTTTCATGCCAAAGGTATCGAGATAGTCATATTCGCCGATAACAAAGTTGAGCATGGCGATGTCGGTGGGAGATTTGCCTTCCCACCAATCGACGCCGTTGACATTCCCTATTCTAGTGGGAAGCGAGGAAGCAACGGTCACAGTCAATATTTTTGGACTTTGCCGCAATTCCCGCTTGAGGGACTGGAATTGTCTGGCCAGTTCATCATTGACGGGCAAAATCACTACCTGCTCCCGGTTCCAACCCATATCTTTATTCCGGATATAGTGAAGTTGCTGCCGAATAATCAAGGTGCCGATAAGCAATACGATGGAAATGGTAAATTGGCTGATCACCATAATCTTGCGGAAAACAGCACCCCGGGAGCCGCGCAATACGCTTCCTTTCAGTACCTGCACCGGTTTATAAGCCGCAAGGAAGAAGGCGGGATAGCTCCCGGAAACCAAGCTCACCAGCAGGACCAGGGCCAGCAGTCCCAAAAGCAAGGGGGGATTATTGAAAATGTTCAATGGCAGCTGTTTCTGGGTGAGGTGATTGAAGGCCCCGAGGCTGACACGAACCAGCAGCAGCGCCAGGGAAACAGCCAGTAATGTCAACATCAGGGTTTCACCCAAAAACTGTTTGACCAGTTGGCTCCGTCTGGCCCCTGCCACTTTGCGCAGTCCCACTTCCCTGGCACGCCGGGCCGAGCGGGCGGTAGCCAGGTTCATATAATTCATACAGGCGATCAGCAATATAAAAATGGCGATCAAAGAAAAAATGGTAACCAGTTTGCTATCTCCTCCTCCCTGCTGCAAATGGAATTTTGTTATAGGCAGCAGGTTGATCTTCCACTTCTTATCTCCTTCAGGACAGTATTTCGTCATACTCCCGGCGAGTTTCTCGCGTATTTCAGCCAACCGGGTGCGCGGTTTCAATAAAAGATAAGAAAGACTCTCCCAGGACCAGCCGTTGAGTTTTTGTTCGCCCAACATGCGCAGGGGAGCAAGGAGATCAAATTGCAAATTGGAATTGGCGGGAATATTTTTCAGGACAGCGGTGACCTTTAAATCTATCTGGTTATTGTATTTCAGGACTTTGCCCAAAGACTCCGCAGTACCAAAATATTTTTTGGCCAGCGCCTCGGTAATGACCACCGAATTGATCTCATGCAGGGCGGTTCGCGGATCACCTTTGAGCAGAGCGAAAGAAAACATCTGCAAAAAAGATGGATCAACCAGGGACATCCCGGACTCATAAAACGTGTTTCCGCCATAGGAGATCACAGGGCTTTCCAGCCAGCCCCGCTCCTGGTAGCGGCTGAAATCGAGTATTTCCGGGAATTCCTTTTTCAAAATCGGGGCCAGAGCAAAGGGAACGACGACACTCCCAGTTTCATCCTTGGCGTTCACTTCTTGGCGAATCATGCAGTAGAGTTGAGCCTTGTTTTCATGAAAGCGGTCAAAGCTCAACTCATCCTGAACCCAAAGGAAGATCAAGAGACAACAAGCCAATCCGATAGCCAAACCAACCAGGTTGATCGCAGAATAGCCAATATTTTTCCTGAAATTTCTTGTTGCAATTTTTAAATAGTTTTTCCACATCAAGAACTCCTTGGAATTGTATTTGCATTGAAAAAAATTAGATTCCCGGAAGCGAAAAATATTCTGTTCATTTCGCCTAATTTACTCCTGGCATTCAGGGAGTAATACCGTATCGCGCGGTAAAGGTTACAACCGCAGGTGGGGAAAAATGAAAAAAATGGAAGGAAGACCGCACCCAATTGACTTGACAAACCGGTTGCGCCCGATTATAAATAATTAAAAACTGAGGGCGGCATGAAAAAAAAGATTTTGCTTATCCATAGCGGCGGCACCATCGGCATGACCCGCGACAGCCGGAGCGGCATACTGCGCCCGGACATGTTTTATGCCAGCCTGCTCAAAGTCATTCCCGAAATATCGACCATCGCTGATATGGAAGTGGAAATTCCATTTGTTTTGGACAGCGCCGAATTGAATTTCCAGCACTGGCAAAAACTGGCGGCGATCATCAGAAATCGTATGGACAAAGTCAACGGTGTGGTGATCACCCATGGTACCGACACCCTGGCCTATACGGCTTCGGCTTTGTCTTACATGCTGCAAAATATTCCCATCCCGGTGATCCTGACGGGCGCCCAGAGGCCTTTAGAGGAATTGCGCAGCGACGCCCGCAACAACTTGATCAATGCCGTGGAGCTGGCCACGGCCGAAATCCCCGAAGTCGCTATTTTTTTTGATTACAAGCTGATGCGCGGCAACCGCACCAGCAAAAGCCATGTCAATTTCTTCGACGCTTTTGTTTCCCCCAACTTCCCGTTGCTCGCTGAAGTCGGCATCAACATCGAAATTTACCGCGCCAATCTGCTCAAACCCGGCGATCATTTTGCCGTATGCGACCGCTTTGATAATTCCCTGGCCGTGTTCAAGTTTTTCCCGGGTTGCAACAGCGAGTATTTCCAGCCCGGGCCTGCCATCCGGGCCGTATTGCTCATCGCTTTTGGAGCCGGAACCATTCCCCTGCAATCGGGCAACCTGCCGGCCCGCATCAAAAAATGGCTAAAAGAAAACAAGGTGGTTATCCTGGCCAGCGAAGCCCGCAGTGGCACGATAAATCCGCGCTTGTATGAATCGGGAAACCGGCTGCTGGAAATGGGGGTTATTTCCGCCGGCGACATGACCTTTGAAGCCACGGTAACCAAGCTGATGTTCCTGCTCGGCCAATATGACCAACCGGCCTTGATCCGTAAGAATTTCCAAAAATCCCTGGCCGGGGAAATGACGGTAT
>JBAXOR010000164.1:0-3669 GCA_037133155.1 Chrysiogenales bacterium
CAACCGTCTGTGCCAAATTTTATCTCCGTCATCAGCTTAAAAATAGCATAAATACGGCTTATCCGCAACCAATTATCACTGAAAAAGCCAATAATCTTTGCTTATTGGCCAAATATTTTTATCGCTAGTGTTGATCATCAATTGACAATTGGCGGCGAATAGATTAAAATTTTTATCAATGCGGATAATCAATCATTGCAGTTTGTGTTTAAATTCGGTAGCTTCGACTCATAGTCTGGGAACGAAAAATTTATTTTTGCTAAAAACCGGGAGGGTTGATTAATGGTTGATGAAAGCAAGGATGGTATCGGTTATGTGCCCGATGATAATGATAAGGGAACCGAAGCAGTGAAGACGGATGATAAAAATGCTGAAACCGATTTAAGCCCGAAGAAAAAAAATATTGCCAAAAAACCCTATTATAAACTCCATGAACTTGAAGAAACCTTGCAAAAGGTTGCGGTTGAACGCGACCAACTCAAGGATAAATATTTGCGCGGCCTGGCCGAAATAGATAATTTCCGCAAAAGAGTTTTAAAAGAAAAGGAAGAGTTCCAAAAATATGTATTGAGCGAGTTTTTGCTCGACCTATTACAAATATATGACAATTTGGAAAGGGCCTTGAAAACGAAAGGCGTTGAATATGAAAAAGGAATCATTGCCGGTGTGGAGATCATCCGCAAACAGCTTCTGGATTTATTGAAAAAATATCACGTGCTGGAAATTGATGCATTGGGGAAGCACTTTGACCCGATTTTTCACGAAGCCTTAAGCAAAGAAGAGCGACCCGGTATCGCCGAGCCGGTGGTGGTGGAAATTTATCAGAAAGGGTTTACCTATAATGATAAATTGCTGCGCCCGGTTTTAACCAAAGTGGCCATCCCGGGGGAAAATGGAAACAATCAGGAATCAGAGAATAATCCATAATGGCCAAAAACATCGGCATTGATCTGGGGACAACAAATTCTTGCATCAGTTATCTTGAAGGCCGTGATGCCTTGATAATACCCAATCCCGAAGGCGCCCGGGTCATTCCGTCGGTCATCGCCATAACTCATGATAAAAAAAGAATTTTTGGCAATGTGGCCAAGCGGCAAATGATCACCAACAGCAAAAACAGTGTTTGGGGCATCAAACGCTTGATGGGTCGCAAATTCGCTAATCCGGAGATCAGGGAATTCAGTAAAAGGATCGGTTACGATATCGTGGAAGCCAGCAATGACGATATCAGGGTTAAGTTAGCGGATAATCTATATTCTCCTGAAGAAATTTCCGGTATGTTCCTGGGCTACTTGAAAAATATCGCTGAAAACTACCTAGGGGAAGCGATTGGTGAAACCGTCATCACCGTGCCCGCTTTTTTCAGTGACTCGCAAAGGCAAGCCACCAAAGTGGCTGGCGAAATCGCCGGATTAAAAGTTAGTCGTATTATCAACGAGCCAACCGCGGCTTTGCTCGCCTATGGCCAGAAGCTTAAGAAAAACGGTTTGTATGTGGTCTATGATCTGGGAGGCGGCACCTTTGATATTTCTATTGTTGAAATCAACGGTGATGTATATAAGGTGATTTCCAGTTTGGGAGACACGTTTCTCGGCGGGAGTGATTTTGATGTCCAGATCTGCGATTGGATATTCCTTGAAGTTGAAAGAGAGACCGCGGTCGATCTTCGTGACAATAAGGAAATCGTGCAGCGGGTAATTCAAATCGCCGAAAAGGCCAAAATTGAACTGTCTTTTGATCATGAAACCATGATTTCGATTCCCTATTTGCACCATTTTAGCGAAGGCACCAATTATCATTTTCAAAAAAAACTTAACCGTTCGCAACTGGAATCGTTTACCATGGATTACATTGACCGCACCCTGGAAATGATAAAAAAATCATTAACCGATATCAATCTCAAACCAGAACAGATTGAACGAACAGTTTTGGTTGGCGGGCAGAGCCGCATGCCTCTCATCTATCAGAAAATCTCGGAATTCTTCAAAAAGCCGCCCGACATTCAGATCAATCCAGAAGAAGTGGTCGCCCAGGGGGCGGCATTGCAATCTGAAATCATCACCGGCAAAGTCAGGGATTTACTCTTGCTCGATGTTACCTCCCTTTCACTGGGACTGGAAACAAAAGGCGACACGTTCACCAAAATAATTGAGCGCAATTCCACGATTCCAATAAAAAAGTCCATGATGTTCACTACTATTACCGATAACCAGACCGTGGTAAAAATTCACGTACTGCAGGGTGAACGGAACACGGCGTCGGGCAACAAATCTTTGGGGTTTTTCAATCTGATCGGTATCCCCCAGTCTTTGAAAGGCATCCCGCAAATCGAGGTTAATTTTGAAATTGATGCTAACGGCATTGTCCGGGTCTCCGCGCAGGACAAGACCACCGGACTCACCCAGAGCATGAAAATCCAGCCTGCCAGCGGCTTGGCGCCGGAAGAAATTGAAAAAATCATCCAGGATGCCACGAAATATGATGAAAAAGACAAGTTGGAATTAAGGGTCAATAAAGACAAGCTGCAGCTCAAGGAGGAATGGGAAACCGTTAAATTTTATTATCAGCGTTTTATTGAAAAAGTAAGCCCTCATGACGGTGCCGAAATCGATGCGCTCATCGGACGGACCGAAAAAGCCCTGGAGGGAAATGACGCGGAATTGCTCGAACAGCTTTTAAAAAAAATGAAAAACTACCGCATCATGATCAACAGTATTTTAACCGCTGAGTTTTCCAAGTAGCCGCCCATATGAGCAAAAAAGATTATTACCAGATTTTGGGAGTCCACCGCAGCGCCAATGCTGAAGAAATAAAAAAAGCCTATCGTAAAATGGCTCTGCAGCATCACCCCGACCGCAACCGCGACAAACCTGAAGCTGAAGAAAAATTCAAGGAGGCGTCTGAAGCTTATTCGGTATTGGGAAACACTGAAAAAAGAAAAATTTATGACCAGTACGGAGTCGAAGGTTTGCGCATGGGCGGCGGAAGTTCGGATTCCGGTTTTTTTTCCGACTCGACCTTTGCGGATTTTGGCGATATTTTGGGAGATTTGTTTGGGTTTGGCCAGCCCTTTTCAGGAAGCAGGCAGCGGCATGGACCGCGAAAAGGCCGTGATTTGGGATTGGAAATCGTTTTGACTCTGGAGGAGTCTTTTCTCGGTGTGGAAAAGGAAATCGCTGTGGAAAGGGAAAGGAACTGTCATGATTGTGATGGTTCGGGAAGTGAAGCGGGGAAAAACTCCGAGGCTTGCCCTAAATGCGGCGGCACGGGAAATGTCCGGATGGCGCAGGGGTTTTTCTCTGTTTCCACCACCTGCTCAGCTTGCCGGGGCAGTGGCAAGATCATTGCCCACCCTTGCAAAAAATGTCATGGCCAGGGACGGGTGAACGAAGCCAAAAAGATTAAAGTGACTTTTCCGGCCGGGATCGATGAAGGCAATCGTTTGCGCGTGGCCGCTGAGGGCGAAGGCGGCAGCCAGGGCGGATCTCCCGGTGATCTGTACCTGATGGTCAGGATCAAGGCAGACAAGAATTTTCAAAGGCATGAAAATGATTTGCTTTGCAAGTTGCAACTCAGTTTTTCCCAGGCCGCCCTCGGTGACCAGATCAGTGTCAAAACCTTTGAGGAAGTGGAAAAAGTAAAAATTCCTCCGGCGGCGCAAAATGGTCA
>JBAXOR010000165.1:0-3664 GCA_037133155.1 Chrysiogenales bacterium
CTCCCCCCTAAGAGTTGACAGGAGGAACTTATGGCTTTTCTTGAATTCAAAGAAAAAAAATTGGAATTGAATGAGGAAGGTTTCCTGGTTAATTTTCAGGATTGGAATGAGGAATTGGCTGTTTGTCTGGCCAAGCAGGAAGAAGGCTTGGAAAATCTCAGCGATGAGCATTGGCGGGTGATTCGCTATATCCGTGAATTTTTTTTGGAAAAAAATATGGCTCCCATGGTTCGATCCATCTGCAAAGTGACCGGGCTGCCTTTGCGGCGCATTTATGAGATATTCCCGTCAGGCCCGGCCAAAGGGGCCTGCAAGTTGGCCGGCCTGCCCAAACCTGATGGCTGCGTCTGATTCGCTATGCTTTCTCTTTTTCTGAAATATTCGGTGGTGGGTGCCGCCGCTTTCGCTCTGGTGGCCTTGAGTTTTCTGGTGATTCGCACCCTGGCCTTTGGCAGGATACCTTTAAAGGCCCGGGCCCGAGGTGATGCCGGGAAAGGCATTATTTACGCTTTCGGCCAGGGTATGATGCCTTGGGCCAAGGAGAGCGCCAGCGGCCATTTGCCGACTTTTTTTGCCGGAATCATATATCATGGGGCGATTTTTATTTCCCTGTTATATCTTTTTTTCTGCATTTTTTCCTGGAAGCCGCCCAGTTTTTTACTTATGACTGTGCAAATGATCGCGCTGGGCGGTTTGCTGGCCGGCTTTGGCTTGCTGGTCAAGCGCCTTCTCCGTCCTGAACTGAGGGCTATCAGTTGTCCTGACGATTTTGTTGCCAACCTTTTGGTGAATTTATTCTTGCTCCTTTCTGGTGCCCGGGCAAGATTTCCGGTATTTGAATCTATTTTTTTCCTGGTTGCGACCGTCCTGTTTATTTACCTGCCTCTGGGCAAGATCCGCCATTGCTTTTTCTTTTTTTATTCCCGGATTCTCTTTGGCATATTTTTTGGCCGTCGTGGTGTGTTGCCGCCGGCAGTGCGGCAGGAGAATTAATCCATGAGCCAACCGGCAACTGCAAAAAACCCACTGACTGAAAAAATAAATCAACTTAGCCCAGCCGATTTGCAAAAAGCCGTGCAGGTTTTCCGCGAACAACTTCACGCCGCGGAAACCGCTTATCTGAATTCCTGCGTGCACTGTGGGCTGTGTGCCGAATCGTGTCATTTTTATTTATCCAGCGGTGAGATTCAGGCGCTGCCGGCGTATAAATTGAATTTGGTCACTTCTGTTTTTAAAAAATATTTCAGTTTTATGGGCAGAAACGCTTCATTTTTAAATGGCGCCAGGGAACTCGAAGCCGGTATGGTTGGGGAATGGCTCGATTCGTTGTTTGGACGCTGTTCGCTTTGCGGCCGCTGCGCCTTGAACTGCACGATCGGAATCAATGTCACGCATCTTATCCGCTGCGCCCGGGCGGCCCTGACCGCTATCGGCGTGGTGCCAGCGGGACTGCAATCGACTATTACGGCAGCGGTTGCCACGGGAAATAATATGGGTATTTCCAGGGAGGATTGGCTGGAAACCGTGCAATGGTTAAGTGAAGAACTGCAGCGGGAAGTTCAAGACGCCAATGCCAGCCTGCCTTTAGATGTGAAAGGGGCCAATGTTCTTTATGCCTTGAACCCGCGTGAAGTAAAATTTTTTCCGCTCTCTCTGCTGGCTACTGCCAAGATATTTTATGCCGCAGGCGAGAGCTGGACTTTTTCCAGCGATTTTTACGATGTGACCAATTACGGACTTTACAGCGGCGACGATGCCACGGCCGGTCTTATTTCTGGTCGTCTGGTGGATGAAATGGAGCGCCTGGGAGCAAAAATCCTGGTTCTGGGTGAATGTGGCCATGGATTCAATGCCAACCGTTGGGAAGCCCCGGAATGGCTGCAAAAAAAATACTCCTTTGAAGTGCTCAGTATTCTGCAATTGATCAAAAAATATATACTGCAAAATAAAATCAGCCTTGATCCGGCCTTGAACCTGATTCCGGTCACGCTGCACGATCCGTGCAACCTGGTCCGTTTGGGGGGGATTTGCGAAGAACAGCGTTTTATCCTCAAACGGGCGGTCAGTGATTTCAAGGAAATGACACCCAACCGCGAAAAAAATTATTGCTGCAGCGGCGGCGGCGGCCAGCTGGCCATGACCGAGTTTGCCGCACGCCGTTTGCAAGCCGGTGGACTAAAGGCTAAGCAGATCACTGCGAGTGGCGCTAAAATCGTGGTTGCCCCCTGTCATAACTGCATCGACCAATTGTCTGAATTGAATCGTGAATACAAACTGGGTGTGGAAGTAAAAACCGTTTCCGAAACCGTGGCCAACGCCCTGGTGTT
Source organism: Chrysiogenales bacterium (assembly GCA_037133155.1). GTDB lineage: Bacteria > Acidobacteriota > Aminicenantia > UBA2199 > UBA2199 > UBA2199. The sequence continues at coordinate 2,328 of JBAXOR010000165.1, forward strand.
GAAAAAAGAGAATCGGGAAAAACTTTAAGTTAATCGCCAACCGGGTTACTATTTCCTGTTGCCGGCAATCTTGCGCACCGCGGCGATGGCTTTTTGAATGTGTTCTTCGCTATTGAAAGGTCCGATGCCGAAGCGTACGGCGCCGTGTATTTTATCGGTACCCAGGCCTTCATGAGCCTGCGGCGCGCAGTGCAGGCCGGTGCGGGTGGCGATGTTGAAATCGACATCGAGAAGGGTGCCGGTATCTTGGGCTTCCAAACCAGCGATATTGAACAGCAGGACACTGATATGGTTTTTCAAATCTTCCTGGCAATAAAGGATGACATTGTCAATCGATTGCAAGCCGTCTCTCAGCATAGCTGTCAGTTTCATTTCGTGATCCTGGATGGCGGACATTCCCTTTTTTTGAATCCATTTAATCCCGGCATTCAGGCCGGCGATTCCCGGCAGATTGCCGGTGCCGTATTCCAAACGGTAGGGATATTCGTCTAAATGCGTGCGCACCGCCGAGCGCACACCGGTGCCGCCGGCCCGGGTGTGGCGAATTTCAATGCCTTCACGGACATAGAGGCCGCCGATACCCATCGGGCCGAGCAGCGATTTGTGACCTGTGAAGGCCACTATATCTACAAATAAATCTTCGATGTCTATCGGGATTTTTCCGGCGCTTTGTGAGGCGTCGATCAGCAGGGGTACGCCAAGCTCGCGGCAGATACGGCCGATCTCTTTTACAGGCTGAATGGTGCCGATGACATTCGAGGCGTGGTTGACAGCCACCAAGCGCGTGTTCTTCTTTATTTTGCTTTTAATGTCACTGGGGTGGACAAAGCCTTTCTGGTCAAAGGGCACGTAATCAACTTCCACATTATTATATTTGGACAAATGGTAGAGCGGGCGTAGGACTGAGTTGTGTTCCACGGTGGTGGTAATGGCGTGATCGCCTTCTTTGAGCATACCGAAGATGGCCAGGTTCAGCGCGTCGGTGGAGTTGTAGGTGAATACCAAGCGGTTGCTGTCGCTGCCGTTGAAAAACTTGGTCAGCAGCTGGCGCGTTTCCTCAACCAAGCTGCCGGCCTCGATACAAAGATCGTAACCGGAGCGGCCAGGGTTGACTCCGTAATTACGGTAGAAAAAATCCATAAAAGCATATACTTCTTCGGGTTTGGGAAATGATGTCGCCCCATTGTCCAAGTAGATCAATTTTTCCATGTTCATCCTTATTTTTAATTAAAAAAATCATTCTATCCATGTTGTTTTCCAAAGTCAATGCTGCGGAAGAATGTGTCAGTTAAGAATCAAAAGTGCACTATTTGGCGAGAATTTAAAATTCAAAAGTG
>JBAXOR010000166.1:0-3657 GCA_037133155.1 Chrysiogenales bacterium
CCATGATCTGGACATCGGGAAAACCATTCCTGTCGATGGCCTGGCAATAGCGGCAGGAATCGCAGGCGTCATTTTTTTTCTCCAGGCAGTCCATGCTTTTGGCAAAATTCAGGGCGAAGAGGAGCTGGTGGTAAGCATCGCAACCGGTAAAGATCAGGCTGGAGGGGACGCGTTCGTTGCGCAGGTAACTGGACAGCGTCGCCTTGATGCGGGTGTTGCCTATGAGTTCGGACAAAGACATGGGTTCGACTCCAGCCCCTGTTCAAGGGGAGAATAAGGGTAAATGGTAACATAAAATACAGCAGAGGTGAAGACTTGGTGTACGGTAAACGGTATACGGTGTACGGAGAAAATAAATTCGAAATCACACGCACCAAAAACCACCCCCTATGAGGATTGTCTCATTAATAATCACACTAGATAGTCACACTTTGGTTTCAGCAAGTTCTATGTGTACTAAACCATCAAGTGTCACGCTGGTGTGTTGTGCTTGGATGTTGGTGCTGTGATATAGATGACTTTTATGTATGGGCGGGTTTCCCCCTTGCGTGGGCAGGCAAACCCGTCCCTACATTGCCTTTTGCTTTTTTACTTAGTCTTTTTCTTTACCGTCAACCGTACACCGTTCCCCTTCTACCAATTTCTTTTTGAGGTACTTCCCCGTGAGCGATTCCGTGCACTTTACAATGCCAGCCACATCCCCCTGGTACACAATCTTGCCGCCGTTTTTACCGCCACCCGGTCCCAGATCCACCAGATAATCAGCGACCTTGATCATCTCCAGGTTGTGCTCGATGACCACTACGGTGTGGCCGCGGGCGATCAAAGCACTGAACACATCGATCAGCTTGCGTACGTCGTCGAAATGCAGACCGACCGTGGGTTCGTCCAGCAAATAAACGGTGGGAGAGGCCGACTGACGGGCCAACTCTTTGGTCAGCTTGATGCGTTGCGATTCCCCGCCGGAAAGCGTTTCCGAACTTTGCCCCAAGCGTAAGTAGCCCAAGCCGACATCAATCAGGATGTGAATTTTTTTAGCCAGTAGCGGGATATTGCGAAACAATTCATATGCTTCGCTGGCCGTCAGGTCGAGCACGTCGGCGATGGAGTGCCCCTTGAACTTGGCTTTGCAGGTTTCCGAATTGTAGCGCCGGCCGTCGCAAACCGGGCATGTGATCTCCAGTTGCGGCAGGAAGCCCATCTGCAGTTTCTGCACGCCCAGGCCCTGGCAGGCCTCGCAGCGGCCGCCGCGGACATTGAAACTGAAGCGGCCCTGGGAATAGCCCTTGACCTTGGCATGGGGCAAAGCGGCGATAAGGTCGCGGATCATGGCCATAATGCCTATATAAGTAGCCGGACAGGAGCGGGAATTCTTGCCGATGGCTGATTGGTTAACCATCAGCACCCGTTGTAATTGATCCAGGTTCTCGGCGGCAGCGTAACTCAGGCGGGAGTTTTCCGGGTCCAGGCCGTCAATTTCCCGGCATAAGATCGGCACCAGGGCATCCACGACCAGGGAGCTTTTCCCCGATCCCGAAACCCCGCTGACAACAGTCAGCCTATTCAGAGGGATTTTCAGATCGACATTTTTCAAGTTGTTGATGGAGATAGCCCTGATTTTGATAAAAGCGCCGGCCGCTATTTTTATTTTTAAGGGCAATTCAATGCGGCGACGGCCAAACACGTAGTCCGAGGTCAGTGACTGCTTGGCAGCGGCAAAATCGCTGAAGGAGCCGGCGAACATGACCTCCCCGCCCTTTTCACCGGCTCCGGGGCCGATATCGATGATGAAATCAGCAGCCCGTATGGTCTCTTCGTCATGTTCGACTACGATCAGCGTATTCCCCTTTTCCTTGAGCTGACGCAAAATTCGCAGCAGGTTCAGCTGCTCGGAAAAATGCATGCCGATGGAAGGTTCATCCAATATATAGATGATGCCGCTGAGGCTGAAACCGAGTTGCGATACCAGGCGAGCGCGTTGCAATTCACCACCGGAAATGGTTTTGATCTTGCGATTCAGCGCAATATAACCCAGGTTCAGAGTGACAAAGGATTCCAGGCGCTGGATGATGTGTGGTAAAATAGGCCGGACAATCCCCTTTTCATGATCATGGATGACCACGGATCTGAAAAAAAGCAGCAGATCGCTGATTTCCATTTCTCCCAATTCAAAGATATTTTTATCGCGGAAATAAAACGAGCGCGCATTAAGGTTCAAGCCGGAACCCAGGCATTCGGAACAAAGGTGGGCCTCATCCTCAAGACCTGTACCCTGGCAAGCCGGGCAGGCTCCCTCTGGTGAATTGAAAGAAAAAGTTCCTGGCTGGGGTTCGGGCAGCGAAATATCACAATGCGCACAATGGAGACGATTGGAAAGGAAAACAGATTCATCACCAGCTATGACCATGATTTCGCCATTGCCCTCATTTAGTGCCAGGGCAATACTGTCGGCAATCCGTTCGCGATTTTGGCTTTCTATTTCCAGGACGTCTATTTGGACAGCGATATGATGACGGCTATGGCGATCGAGGGCAGGGACGCTCTCCAGATCAAATACCTGTCCGTTGACCATGGTTTTCAGGAATCCCCTTTTACGGTATTTTTCAAACAATGCCTGATAATTACCGCGGCGATTTCTGATCAGCGGACTAAAAATATGCACCAGCCGCCCCGGAAAATAATTAAAAATGGTTTCGCTGATTTTTGCGCTGGAGTAACGGCTTATTTGTTTGCCGCATTGCGGGCAGCGGGCCTCGGCCAACTTGGCAAACAGCAGCCGCAGATAGGGAGCGATTTCGGAAATCGTACCCACCGTGGAATTGAAATAGTATGATGAGTGCTTTTGATCGATGGCAATGGTCGGGGCAATCCCCTTGATGGACTGGACTTCGGGCCTTGCCAGCGACTTGATAAATTGCCGCGCGTAAGACGAAAGGGATTCCAGGTACTTGCGCTGTCCTTCTTGAAAAATAGTGTCATAGGCCAAGGTCGATTTCCCTGAACCGGAAATGCCGCTGATCACGATCAGCTTTTTTTTGGGGATCAGCAGGTGCAGGTGCTTCAGGTTGTGCTTGTGGGCGTCGATTATTTCAAGGTATGACATCGGGGGTTATTCTAACACAGTAATCGGTCCACGGTATACGGTGGACGGTGTATGGTAAGAAAAAAAAGAATTAAGCTCGGTATCCGGTTTACGATATAAATGAAGAACCCTAAAAACACCTTTAATATCTTCTAAAAAATTGCTTTTTTCTTCCGCCGTCCGCCGGGTTTTATCTTTTTCGTACCGTCTACCGTATGCCGTACACCGTACACCAAGCCCGGAAAGCCCTTATTCCAGCCTTTCCTTGAATTTTTTCAGATCGTTTTCATTCTCGATCCATTCTTCAACAAAACCGCACTCGGTGCAAATGAACTTGGTCAACCAGACATCAAGGCTGGTCAGGTTGATGGATATCCGGGACCAGCTGTTAAGCACCGGCGATCCGCGCTTGCGGCTGATGGCTGCTGATTTGCATTTCGGACATACCTTGTTGATCTTCATTTGGTCACCTCGTTTAGAACGGTTATAGCAAAAAGAAAAATAAATAGCAAGAAGGGAAGAGAAAGGGAAAGCTGAGGAAAGAACAAGGGAAGAAAATGGACAAAAATGAAAAA
>JBAXOR010000167.1:0-3651 GCA_037133155.1 Chrysiogenales bacterium
TTCATCGGTTTTGCAGCTTGCACAGAGCAGGCCGCGGTAATCGTTGCGCACCCAGGCCCGGGTCAGACCGGCGGTCGAGCAACTGGCACAGCGGCCGGGGTTGAAAAGGAGCCCTTCGCTGCGTAGAAACCAGACCAGGAAATAAAGGAGCATCCAGTCCATGGCCAGTTTGTTTTTCCGGCCGTGCAAAATCGCCAGCAGTAATTTATATATGCGGTTGTCGCGTTGATTCAGGGGGATGAATTTAAGGACGATTTCGGCAATCAGGTAAAAATAAAAAATGTTTTCCGCCGCCGAGACCACGGCGAAAAAACTTTGCTTGATATCGCCTTTGGAAAGAGTGGCCAGTTCCCTTTCCTCATGCCAATAATAAAAAAAATCACCGGCCGTGAACAACTCCAGAAGTGAACCGAAACGGTTTTTCATTTTGGCTGCTCCCGGGGCCACGGCCTTGAGCAGTCCGCGGCTTGCAGTCAGCAGGTAAACCAGCTTGTCCTGTTCATTCAGCGGTGTTGTGGATAAAACCAGGGCACTGGTGGAAGCCTGGGGCATTTTCAGTAAAGGCGGAAAATTTTTCCGGTCTTCATTGTGCCATTAATGGAAACGTTGGTAGAAAAATAAGGTTTTGACAGCGAAAAACAGGAAATACAAACTGAACAGGATCAGGACGTAGCCCAGAATCTTGATGATTTTACCGGTTCGTTCCGGGGAGAAAATGGCTTTCATTTTGTTGGTAATGAGAACGATCAGGGTGAAGTAGGCGAAGGCGCCGGCAAGGACTGCGATCAAGAAAAAGATTTCATAAGTCAGGGTCAGGGGGATATAAATTTTCAGCTTTTTCATGAAAGAGAGTGCGATCATCCAGGAAGCGATGCCCAGGGGATTGATCATGACCATGGCCAGGCCCTTGGCGAATGCCCAGCGTTTTCTTTTTATTTTTGCGGCCAGGGCTTCTTCTTTTTTTTCGATTTTTTCAAGCAAGCGGGCGTCCTTGAGGGAAAGGAGGCCCAGAATGAAAGTGATGATCGCCGTAATTAATAAAAAAATGCCTTCAATCAATATATTGTAACCGTTTTTCAGGAAAGGGGATATGCCAAAAAAAGCGGCCATGGCCCAGTTGGCGTCACCCAGGGAAGCCCCAATGGCGACACTTAAAGCCTGGGCGTGATACTTTTTGACGGCGTTTTGAAAAACTTCCAGGTTTACCGGACCGATGGGAATGCAGAGAAAAAAACTGGTGATAAAACAACCCAAATAAAAAAGTATTGCGGTCAACATTGCAGATATTGTAACTTATAAAAGAAAAAAAAGTCAAATGCTTAAAGAAATAAGAAAAATAATTTAAACAAATAGGCCGAGGTTGCGGCAACCAAGACGCTCAATACAGCCGAGGCGCTGACGGTTTTCCAGCCGAATTCTTTCCACATGACCACGAAAGTAGCGAAGCAGGGGAAATAAAGGGTTACAAAAACGATAAATACCACGGTTTGGCCTAAAGTTAAAGGCAGCAGGGCCAGCGAGGAAACCCCCAGGGTTTGGCTGGCCATGACTATGATCAATTCCTTTCTGAAAAAACCAAAGACCAGTGTTGCGCCAAGTTTGGCGGGCAGACCCAGCAGCCCTTTCAATAAAGGTGAAAAAAAACCATTTATCAGCGGGTCGATGCGCAGATAACCAAGCCAGGCCATGGCCACACTGCCCAGCAGCAACAAAGGGATGACTTGGATGGCGAATTCTTTGAGCTTCTGTCCGGTTTTGACCAATGCGCCACGCCAGGAAGGGGATTTGAGATCCGGAATTTCCATGATCAAGCCGCCGGGTTTTGCCAGAAACAGCGAAATTACTTTGCCGGTGGCGGCGATCACCAGCAGAACATAAAGGTAGATGCCCAGTGCCCAAACCGGCCCGGCAAAGGCAGCGGTCAGGGCAAAAATCACGGCATTGCGGGCCGAACAGGGAATGAAAGGCAAAAGCAGGGCGCTCAATAGCCGGTCGCGCTTGTTTTCCAGGATGCGGGTAGCATAAAGGGCCGGAACCGTGCAGCCGAAGCCGAGGATGAAAGCGGCCACCGATTTGCCGTGCAGCCCGATGCGGTGCAGCAGGCCGTCGAGGAGAAAAGCGATGCGCGAGAGATAGCCGGTATCTTCAAAAAGCGAATTTAAAAAAACAAGCGGTAGAAAATAGGGCAGCACGATGCCCAGGGAACCTGCCAAACCTTGAAACAAGCCGTCCGCTGTCAGCCAGAGAAAGCCGGAAATATTTTTCAGTGGCAGGATGAGCGGCGGTATTTTTTCCAGAACAGGAACAAGCCAGCCATTGAGCAGATTGCCGACAAAAAAAATGGCGGCAAAAAAAATAAGAAAATAGACAATCAGGAAAAAGCGACCGAAGAGGGGGTGGAGAAGGAAGCGGTCGAGACGGTCGCGAAGCTGGACTTTGCGCCGGGCAACCGAGAACGAAATCTCCTCGCTCAATTTCATGGCCTGATGGTGCCTTTCATAGGCGATGGATTCAAAACAATCGCGCTGGTGAAAATCCTTGATCTCCCGGGAAGCGGATGCCACTGCAGCAGTCATTTTTTGCCGAATGTTTTCCGGAACCATGGCCGGGTTTTCAATGGCCTTGATGGCGTAAAAGCGGCGGCTGCCGTTCCGTTGTTCCCAGGTATCCGGCAAAGTCCGCACAAGTTTCTGCACCAGGGTTTCGACATGGGCGGTGTAGGGCAAAACCGGCTGTGGATTCAGCGTCCCGGTTAGTTTGTTTAAGCAGCGTTCCATGAGCTGCAACACCCCTTTGCCGTACAAAGCGGCAGTGGAAACAACCGGGACTCCCAAAAGTTTTTCCAGTTTTTCCGGGTCAATTTTAAGGCCGCGTTTTTCGGCTTCATCCTGCATGTTCAGGGCGACGACCAGCGGCAGCTCCAGCTCGAGCAGTTCGGTGGTCAGCTCCAGGCTGCGGGCCAGCAGGGTGGAATCGACTACATTGATTACCAGGTCGATTTTTTCGCCCAGTAAATATTCCTGGGTGATTTTTTCAGCGTCATCCCCGGCGTTCAGAGAATATGTGCCGGGCAGGTCCAGCAGCTGAAAAACTTTTCCCTGCAGCTGGATGGTGCTTTGGATGATTTTAACACTGGTTCCGGCGAAATTGGCGGTAGCGGCCTTGATGTCGGAAAGGACATTGAACAAAGTGCTCTTGCCGGCATTAGGCTGCCCGACCAGCACGATTTTAAAGTTTTTCATCTCCAACCAATATTTTTCGGGCCAAGCCGTGACCGATGGCGATTTTACTGGATTGGGTGGTGATATTCCGAATCAAAACCGGACTCCAGCGCGACTGGTTGATTTTGCTTATAAAATCCCCTACGTGAATTCCCAGGCTTAATAATTTTTTTCTTGCTTCCAAGCCAGCCGTGATTTGGACAATCTTATATGGTTTACTGACCGGGACCTGATTCAAGCTCATTATTTTCATTTAATATGATATTCTTTTTTCAGCTTCGTGTCAATCATGGCGAGTAATTTGTGCGGCCCCTTGTCTGCAGACTGTTTTTGCGATAAAATATCTGGGTATTAAATTTAATCAGGGAGACCGATCATGATTAACCTGGTGACCGGAGCGGCCGGCTTTCTCGGTTCGCACTTGTGCGAT
>JBAXOR010000168.1:0-3617 GCA_037133155.1 Chrysiogenales bacterium
CTGTACTTACAGATGTATTCTATACTAAAAATATTCAATTTCACAGCCCTGAATGTAAAAAATCAACCAGCACTTCAATGCCACCATGTCTGGGTTAAACGAATTCTACATCCGCCGGCATTCCGTCTGGCGGATAATTTATGCTGCCCACAAGAGACAGATAAATTAGATCCATCAGGATAGATGGATAATTTATGCTGCCAAAACCAAACGCTGATTTTTATCGTATCTATTTTCTAAAATAAGGAGACAACAAATGATAAAAATCAATCCCGCGCTTTTTTTACTGCTGTGCAGCATCCTGCTGCTGCCGCTGCTGATAGTCGGCCAGGAAAAGAAAACGGAAAAAGCGATCCCCGATTATTCGCTGAATGACCGCAAGGACGTACCGGTGGAATACACCTGGAAGATCGAAGACCTGTTTTCTTCGGTTGATGCCTGGCAAGCTGAAAAGGAAACCGTGACCCGGCTGATCGCCCAGGTCGATGAAAAAACCAAAGGCTGGACAGCTTCAGCCCAGGCCATGCTGGCCATCCTCGACCTGATCGACAAGATCGATCAAAAGAGCAGCCGGCTGACCTCTTACGCCAGCCACCAGAGCAATACCGACATGGGAAATACCGTCTATCAGGGCCTGGAGGGTGACATCCGTTCCATCCTGGTGCAACTGAATTCCAAACTGGCCTTCATGCAGCCTGACATTCTGGCCCTGGGCGGGGAAAAATTCACCGCTTACCTGAAAGCCGAACCCAGGCTAGCCGAATATCGTTTCAACATCGAAAGTATCCTGCGTGAAAAGGACCACATCCTGCCCGGAGACCAGCAGCGCATCGCCTCGCTTACCGGCCTTTTCGCCGGCGCCACCGGGCGCGCTTCGGGCATGTTCAACGATGTGGAAATCCCCGCAGCGGAGATCACCCCCAGCGACGGCCAGAAAGTGATCCTCAATTATCCCGCCTACATGCGCCTGCGGGCATCGAAAAATGCCTCCGACCGCAGCCTGGCCATGTCCGCATTCTGGAAAAATCAGAAAAAATTCGAGAACACCCTGGCCATCCTCCAGGACGGCGCCATCAAGCAACACTGGTTCAACGCCCAGATCCACAATTACCCCGACTGCCTTTCGGCCCGTTTGTTCGGCGAAAACATATCACCCGAGGTCTACCACCAGTTGATCCGCTCGGTGCATGAATACCTGCCGGCCTTTCAGCGCTACCTGGCCCTGAAGCAAAAAATGCTCAACCTGCCCAAGTTCCGCTATGAAGACGTCTACGCCTCGGCGGTCCAGGCCATCGATAAAACCTACACATTCAATGAAGCTAGGAAACTGATGGATGAATCATTGAAGCCGCTGGGCAAGGATTACGCGGCCGGTCTGAAACAGGCCTTTGACAACCGTTGGCTGGACCTGTATCCCAACAAAGGCAAAGAGAGCGGCGCCTATTCGGGCGGCGTCTACGGTCTGCACCCTTACATCAAGCTCAACTACAACGGCGACTATGATGCCGTCTCCACCTTGACCAACGAACTCGGCCACGCCCTGCATTCCCAATTTTCCAACCTGACCCAGCCCTACGCCACGTCCAATTATACTACTTTCCTGCCCGAGATCGCCTCAACCTTCAACGAGCACCTGCTGATGCATCACTTGCTTAAAAACGAAAATGACGATTTGTTCAAGCTGTATATTTTGGATAACTACCTGGATGGTTTCCGCGCCACCCTGTACCGCCAGACCCTGCTGGCCGAATTTGAACTGGCCATGCATAACCGCGTGGAAGCAGGGCAAACCCTGACCGCCGACTGGCTAGATCAGAAATACCTGGAGCTGACCCGCCTTTATTACGGACACGATAAAGGCGTCTGCCAGGTCGACGATTACATCGAAGTCGAGTGGAACCGCATTTCCCATTTTTATCTGAATTACTACGTGTTCCAGTACAGCACCGGCCTCATTGCTTCCATGGCCCTGAGCGACCAGGTGATCAACGGAGGTAAAAACGAACAAACCCGCTACCTGGAATTCCTGAAAGCCGGCGCCAGCGACTACCCGCTGGCGATCCTGAAAAAGGCCGGCGTGGATATGACCCGGCCCGAACCCTATGCCGCGGCTCTTAAACGCTTCGATCAATTGGTCGGCGAAATGGAAATGATCGCCGCCAAGTTGGAAAAACAGAAAAAATTCTGATACCAACACTTTATTTTTGCACTAGATGGCTCCACCTGACTGTCGAGCTGGGTGGAACCAGAGTGCAAAAACATCTAGTGTTGCAATTAAGAAGGTTTTTCCATAAAATCACTCTATGAACGAGCAAACGGTAATCGGCGTGGATCTGGGCGGCACCAATGTCCGGGCCGGTAAAATTGTCGGCCAGGAAATAGTTGCGCACCGCGCCCGGGCCATTTCCTCTCAAGGCACCCAGGATTTGGTGCTGCAGGAAATCCGCGAAACCATTGCCGCCGTGTTTGACAACCGGGTCTCGGCCATCGGAATCGGCGTCCCCAGCCTCGTGGATGTGGATGAAGGCATCGTTTACTCGGTGGGGAATATCCCTTCCTGGCAAAAAGTACCGCTCAAGAAAAACCTGGAACAGTCCTTCGGCATCCCGGTGCACGTCAACAACGACGCCAACTGCTTCGCCCTCGGCGAGTTCTATTTCGGCGCCGGCCGTGGTTACCATCACCTGGTGGGCATAATCCTGGGTACAGGTCTTGGGGCCGGAATCATCATCAACGGCAAACTTTATTGCGGCCGCAATTGCGGCGCCGGTGAAATCGGCAAAATCGCTTACAAAGAGCACACCATCGAATATTATTGCAGCGGCCAGTTTTTCCGGCAGCAGTACGGAATCGAAGGCGGGATGCTTTACGAACAGGCCCGGCAGAACGACGCGCAGGCCCTGGAAATATTTAATGCCTACGGGGATAATCTCGGCCAGGCACTGATGATCGCCCTTTATGCCTATGATCCAGAAGTTATTATTCTGGGCGGATCAGTGAGCAAAGCCTGGCCTTTTTACGAGGAGGCCCTGCGCCGCAAGCTTGAATCGTTCACTTACCAATACGCTCTGGCCCGGGTGATTATCCAACCTGCGCAAACCCCGAAAATATCTGTTTTGGGTGCTGCCGCCCTGTGCTACGACGCGGAAAAGTAAGCATAAAAAATGAAAAAAAACGGTTCGACAATTACATTGATAACGGTGAGCTTAATTCTTTTTTTTTGCGCAAACACCTGCTTTGCGACAAAGACACCCAGCCACAAACCCACAACCATCCGCGCCGGATTGCGTTCATCCCCGTACGGACCGCGGACCGGTTTTCCCGCTCCTCCCTACTGGCTCAACGCCGCAAGATCCATGGCCTCCCGTTTCGAGCGCGCCATCCCGTCACTGGTCTGGATCGTCGGCACCATGGAGACGGTGAATCACGGTACTCCCCAAAAAAGCTACAGCGGCCGCGTGCGCTTATCTTTTCCGGCTCCCAGCGGAGCATCTTTTCCCAATATCGTTTTTACCCAGCAAGATGCCAATGAAGCCTATCTGGAGCAATTTGATAAAAACGGACTACGGATCTGGCTGCAGGTGGAGCCGGCCAACCCCGAAATCGGCACATTGATC
>JBAXOR010000169.1:0-3601 GCA_037133155.1 Chrysiogenales bacterium
ACAACATCCACGGTTTTTCCCACTTCGAAAACCGCCGTTTTGATCTCATCGGTCACATGTGGAATCACCTGAACGGTCTTGCCTAAATAGTCACCCCGGCGCTCTTTTTGGATCACTTTTTCATAAATCCGGCCGGCCGTCCAATTGCTTTTCTGCGACGTCAGGGTCGTGGTGAACCTTTCATAGTGGCCAAGATCAAGATCTGTTTCTGCCCCGTCTTCGGTCACAAAAACTTCCCCATGTTGGAATGGGCTCATGGTCCCGGGATCCACATTCAAATAGGGATCCAACTTCAAAATACTGATCTTATAGCCATAAGATTCCAGAATATTTCCGATAGAAGCAGCAGCAATTCCTTTTCCCAAAGATGACAAGACGCCGCCAGTAATAAAAATATACCTGGTTTTAAGCATGTGTTTCCTTTAAAATAGCTTCCACTTTTTCAATATCAGCGGGAATATCAACCCCATGGGATTCATATTCGGTCTGAATTATGGCTATTTTTTGCTGTTGGTACAAAAAACGTATTTGTTCGAGTTTTTCCGTTTTTTCCATAGGCGCAATTTTTCCATTTATATATGATTCGAGAGCTTTGCGAGTATAGCCATATATGCCAATATGCTGGAAAAACCCATCAAATGCGTCTTTTTCACAATAGGGAATAGGCGAGCGCGAAAAATACAAGGCCTGATGGCCAATATCAAAAACCACCTTGACTAAATTTTTTGAACAAAAATCCTGGTATGAATGGTTGAAGCGGGCCGCACTGACCACGCCAAAAATATTTTTACTTAAAGCTTCGTATATTTGCACTATTAATTTTTCTGAAATAAGCGGTTCATCGCCTTGAATATTAACTACAGCATCACAATACTTTTTTTTTAGCACCGACCATACGCGCTCGGTTCCGGAACTGATTGCCGGATCAGTCATTTTGGCTTTGCCGCCAAAAGCGATAACTTCGCTAAAGATTCGCTTATCATCGGTTGCCACAATGATTTCTGAAAAACAATCCGCTTTCTGGACCTGGCGATAGACCCTTTCTATCATGGTTTTTCCAGCAATTTGCGCCAAGGGCTTCCCTGGGAAACGGCTCGATTGAAAACGGGCGGGAATCACTGCCACAATTTTCATTTCACAATTTTCTCATCCACTCCCCGATTCTTACTCTCCAGAGCTTTCATTTCCATCTGGCATGCTCCTTGAAAAAACGCCCCTTCTTCAATCACCAATTTCGGAGTATTTACCGTCCCGATCACCCGGCCTTTGGAAAATATTTCGATCCTCTCTTTGGCTTTAATTGTGCCCTTCACTCGCCCGTTAATGGTCACACTGCTGACTTCAATATCCGCTTCAATTTCGGCAGTTTCCCCGATAATCAAGCCACTGCCAGAGAGGATCTTCCCTTTAAAAACGCCATCAATTCTGAAATTTTCCTTAAACTTTATATCACCGATAATTTCAGTCTCCCGGTCAATAAAACCACTTATCCGGGCTGCGGGTTCAATTTTATTCATCTTTTTTCTCCTTGATCAAAATTGAAAACAAGCGCTCAAATTCAGCCAGAGAATTAAAAAAAATCTCGATTTTTCCGTTCCCCGATTTTTTATAGGCCAATTTCACCTTACTGGCCAAATACTGAGTCAATTTGTTCTCCATTTTTAATATATCAGGATCCGGGTTAACCGTTTCCGGCAAAACATAAAAATTTTTTACCAGCATTTCGGCTTGGCGGACAGAAAGTTTTTTTCTGATTATCCTTTCAGCGGCCGCCAAAATATCCGCATTGTTTTCCAATGATAACAATGCGCGGGCATGGCCCTGATCAAGTTTTCCATTGGCGACATATTCTTTGATTTTTGCCGGCAATTTCAGCAACCTTAAAAAATTGGTTACCGTGGTCCGGTTCATTCCCAGTTTGCCAGCAATTTCCTGTTGCCCTTCACCGCTATGCGAAATAAGCGCCTCAATACCTTCGGCAATTTCCATGGCATTCAATTCTTCTCTTTGAATATTCTCAATCAAGGCTTCAGCCATAATGTCGTCATCTGAAAATTCCTTGACCAAAGCCGAAATTTTTTCCCATTTTAGTAATTGGGCTGCTCGCCAGCGTCTTTCGCCGACAACCAGAAAATATTTACCTTCACGTTTAAATACTACCACCGGTTGAATAATACCCATTTCTTTCATTGATTCGGCCAATTGCCAAAGTGCAGCTTCTTGAAAGTTTTTGCGCGGTTGAAAAGGATTGGGATAAATATTATCAACCGCAATATCAAAAAGCTTCTTTTCCCCGATGGGTTCATTGGAAATAATTGCGGCTATTCCCTTGCCCAAGACATTTCGTTTCATTTTCTCAGCATCTCCTTGGCCAAAGACATATAAGACCGAGCCCCTGCCGAGTTGATATCGTATACCTGAATTGGTTTTCCAAAACTGGGCGCCTCGGACAGGCGAATATTGCGTGGAATAATTGTTTCATAGACTTTGGATTTAAAATACTTCCGTAACTCAGCTTCAATCTGCTTGGAAAGATTGGTGCGCTCATCATACATGGTTACAAGCACACCTTTAATTTCAAGGATAGGGTTGAAATGCTCTTTGATCCGGTTAATTGTATTCATTAAGTCCGATAAACCCTCCAACGCATAATATTCCGCTTGAATTGGAATCAAAACATTATGCGCCGCGGTAAGGGCATTAATCGTCAGCAAGCCCAGGGATGGAGGCAAATCAATGAACAAATAATCATATTCATTTTCCAGTTCCTGCAAGATATTTTTCAAGTATAAGTGGTTATTGTCCTCTGAAACCGTTTCCAATTCAAACCTGGCCAGATTTCGCGTCGCTGGGATGATTTTCAGATATTTCAATTCGGTGGCAACAATTGCGCCACGAACATCGTTTTCACCATTCAAAACCGAATATATGTCTTTTTTATTTTGATTTTTATTCATGCCAATTCCGGTTGTGGCATTGGCTTGAGGATCAAGATCAATCAACAAAACTTGTTTTTCGGCAACAGCCAGAGCAGCAGACAAGTTTATCGCAGTAGTGGTTTTTCCCACTCCGCCCTTCTGATTGGCAACAGCAATTATTTCACCCATATTTTTTATGTTTCACGTGAAACATTCTCCATTTTAAAAATTATCAGGTTGGTCCTTGAGGGGATATTATAGCTGTTTTGCTGGATATTTGCCATCTTTTTTTGAATTTTATTGATTTTTGAGGGCGCAGTAATCAGAATGAGTTCTTTAATTGTTTTTTTAAAAATGTAATCGGCCAAAATATCAATATGGGGGAATCCCCTGGAAATCAACGTGCAGACATTCTTTTTTTGCCGTTGCATGTATTCTTGAATTGAACCTCCCCAAACTGCTACATTTTTTAAAGCCAATTCTTCAATGGCCAATTGTAAAAATTTTACTTTTTTTTGAACTGTTTCCGTCAATACTATATTTTTCTCCGGAAAATACAGCGCCAGTGGTATCCCCAGCAAACCACCGCCACTACCCGCATCAATTACATGGGGTGTTGAAAGATGTTTTTTGAGCATCAGGGATTCGGAAACTAAAACATTTATTGTTTCTCGCGTTGATTT
>JBAXOR010000170.1:0-3555 GCA_037133155.1 Chrysiogenales bacterium
TGAAAGGCCAATGCCTGTCAAAAAAGAAACGCCATCCATTTCGCACACTCAAAGTTGCCGAGAAACACATGATCGTGCAGGAACGCCGTAATCTCTGTAAAACGCCCGAGTACCAACAGCGTATGCATCGACGCAGCGGAATCGAAGGAACTCACAGCGAATTGACTCGTGGTTACGGGTTGCGCCGGTCACGGTATCGGGGCTTGAAAAAAACGGACATCCAGATGCAATTTACGGTAGCGGCATGCAACCTTCGTCGTTGGGCTGTCCGTCTTTGCTGGCTTTGCCGGCAGAAGGCCATGAAGGCGGCCTAAACTGACGAAACGAGCTGTGTCAACCCGTAAATTGATTAAAATCGACTTGCCCGGGCATTGCTATTGCGATAGTTTCTAAACAACGCCGTTGTCCATCAAGCCCCGAGTCGGTGCCGCATGCGCCGTCTGGCCGAGTAGCCCGCGTCGAGCTGGACTTTTTCAGCAGAATCTTGCCAAGAGATGGGGCTGGGGGATGAGTTGGTTACTTGCTGGATTGGCCTAGCGGTTTTCCGGAGTCATCAGCAAGGACATGGCTTCCTGGCGCGGACCGAGATTTTCACGGAACACGCCGCGTACAGCCGAAGTGATGGTTAGCGAACCTGGCTTTTTTACTCCGCGCATAGTCATGCATAGATGCTCGGCCTTGATGACTACCATTACGCCCATAGGGTCAAGAGCCTGTACCAGATAATCAGCAATCTGCTTGGTCAACCTCTCCTGTAATTGCAGGCGCTTGGCCAAAAAATCAACCAAATAACCCAGGGTGTTCAAACCGATGATCTTGCCTTTTTTGGGAATGTAGGCGATGCTGGCTTTTCCCGAAAAAGGCAGCAGGTGGTGTTCGCACAGGGAATAAATGGGGATATCCTTGAGAATGACCATTTCGTCGTGCTCTTCCTCGGTCAAGGCTTTCAAGAACTCTCCCGGATCCTTGCCGGTGGAGGATAGGACTTCGGCGAACATCTCGGCTGCCCTTTGCGGGGTTTCCTTTAACCTTGCGGAGCCGACATCTTCCCCGATGCCTTCCAGAATCAGGCGCACTCCTTGTTTAATCTTGGTGAGATCCATATTTTTCATTAATGACTCCCTGGGCCAGCAGCATGGCTTCTTTGAGCGAAATGTGTTTGTTTTCAGCCAGGAGGCAGACATCGGCGAATTCGGGCTTGATGTTCATGAGCCGGTTTTGCCAGGAACTGATTTTTACGCGCACATCCGAGCCTGAGACCTGGATGACCAGAGTTTCGCGCTGCAGGATCACCCGTTCTTCGATGCGCTGCCGCAACCCGATAGCCGTGCTTTCCCGGAAAATTGCCGCGATCACTTTTTCGCGTTCCGGTTCGGAGCAAAGTACTGTAAACAGGAAACCGGGGCGGCCCTTTTTCATCAGGCCCCCGGCAATAAAAATATCCACGGCGCCGGCCTGGATGATTTTTTCGCTGGCCGCGGCCACCATTTCACCGCTGCTGTCATCCAGGTTGAATTCCAGCACCCAGATGCGGTTGTTGGCCGCCAAAGTGTCTTTTTCCGAGAGGATGGCGCGCAGGATGTTGGGAACCTGGACGAAAGTTTTGTGGCCGCCGCCGCTGCCGATTTTTAACGCTTTGACCGTATTCCTGCCGTCTGCCTGGCGGCCGCAAGTAGTCAGGATGGCGGCTGCGGTAGGTGTCAGCAATTCAGCTTCGATATCGCCGCTGCGGTATTCCAGGCCTTTGATCAAGTTCAGCACCGCCGGCGGCGGCACCGGCAGCAACCCGTGCCGAGTCTGGATATTGCCTTGGCCGGTGATCAGGGTGGTAAAAAAAAGCGGGCAGCAGTCCAGCTTTTCCCATAACCAACAGAAACCCAGAATATCGATCAGCGAATCGTCGGCTCCGATTTCATGCAGATGCACATTATTAAGCTCTTTGCCGTGAACTTCGGATTCGGCCTTGAAGATATTGCTGAAAATACGGCTGGCGTTGTCCTTGCTGCGAGCGGAAAAAGAAGTGGCCGCGATGAATTTTTCAATGTCGGAAAAAGTCGCCGGGCGGCTGACTGCTGGGGCTGTGATGGTTATTGTTTTGCATTTCAGATGATTTTTCACCGTGTCTTCAATGTTCACGGTCACAGCCAGTCCGATGTTTTCGAAAACTTTCTTGAATTCTGGGCCGGCATCCAGCAAATCAATCATGGCGGCGAGGATCATGTCTCCCGAAGCCCCGCAATTGGTTTGAAACAACAGTTCTTGTGCCATAGGCCCTGTTATACTCCATCCGCCTTGCTCTCGTCAAGTCGCTGGCCTGCCTTTATCCCCCCGCCTTCGGCACCCCCCTTGGGCAAGGGGGGTTAGGGGGGATCATGAGTTCCTTAAACAAAATTGTGTTTTTTTAATTGCAATTGAAAACCAGTCATTGGTATAATAGTAAAATGCTGATTCAAAATTTACTGGTGTCCATGCGCCCCAAGCAATGGGTGAAGAATGTTTTTATTTTCGCCCCGATGATTTTTTCCTTGCACATGTTTCAGCTGGAGTTCATTGGAAGAAGTCTGTTGGCATTCCTGCTGTTCAGCCTGATTACCGGTGGTATTTATATTTTTAACGATATCATGGACCGGGAAAAGGACAAACAGCATCCGGAAAAAAAGAACCGCCCCATCGCCGCTGGCCTCTTGTCAATAAACAGCGCCGGGATTTTTGCCGTTGTTCTGCTGGCCGGAGTATTGTTGCTCACCGCCAGTATCAACCGCGAGTTTTTTTTTATTTCGCTGTTCTATGCGCTTCTCAATATTTTGTATTCCCTGATTTTAAAAAGCATCGTCATTATCGATATCTTGGTCATCGCCCTGGGGTTCGTTTTGCGGGTCATGGTCGGGGCTGCGGTCAACCAACTCTTCCTTTCTCCCTGGATTCTAATCAGCACTTTTCTTCTGGCCATATTCCTGGCCTTAATCAAGCGCAGACAGGAACTGCTCAAAATTCAATCCATTCACCCCGAACAGGTGACCCGCAAAACCCTGAAGAGCTACAATGTCAGTCTGTTGGACCAAATGATCAGCATCGCCACGGCCACCACCCTGATTTCCTATATCATGTATGCCCTGTCGCCGGACGTACAACTGAAGTTTCATACCGCCAAGCTGTTTTACACGGTGCCTTTCGTTATTTTCGGCATCTTCCGCTACCTTTTCCTTTCTTATGTCCATGGTGAGGGCGAGAGTCCTTCCGAAATCATCTACACCGATCTGCCTTTCACCATTAATATCATCCTCTGGATAAGCGTCTTCATCCTGCTGGTAAAACACTAATTCAGCCTTGCCAGCGCTAGACGTTATAAAGAAACTGCAGTTTTCAGGCATCAGCCACGAAGAGTTGGAGGAAATTTACCGTTTGCACAAAAACGAATACCGGGTGCTTCTGCACCTGATTCAGCACCCCAAGTTCCCCCAGAGCATTTCTTTAGGCATCATCAGCAAGTTATTCGCCGCAGACCTGGTGCGGGTCATCAAGAATGTTAAAACCAATCCCTTCATCCGCAAGAAA
>JBAXOR010000171.1:0-3540 GCA_037133155.1 Chrysiogenales bacterium
TTCAGGATCTCGACCATGCGTTCGCCGCGTATAAGCTGGTCCTTGGTGGCCTTATCGAGATCGGTCGAAAGTTGGGCGAATGCCTGGAGTTCGCGGTACTGAGCGAGGGCGAGGCGCAATGTGCCGGCGACTTGTTTCATGGCCTTGGTCTGGGCGTTGCCGCCGACGCGCGAGACCGAAATGCCGACATCGATGGCCGGGCGCTGCCCGGCGTTGAACAGATCGGGCAGCAGGTAAATCTGGCCATCGGTGATGGAAATGACATTGGTGGGAATATAGCCCGAAACATCGGAAGCCTGGGTTTCAATGATCGGTATAGCAGTCAGCGATCCGCCGCCTTTTTCTTCATTCAGTTTTGCCGCCCGTTCCAACAATCGCGAATGCAAATAAAACACATCGCCGGGATACGCTTCACGTCCCGGCGGCCGGCGCAGCAGCAGGGAAATTTCGCGATAGGCGGCGGCATGTTTGGACAAGTCATCGTATACCAGCAGCGCGTGCTTGCCATTATCACGGAAGTACTCGCCCATGGCGCAGCCGGAATAGGGAGCGATATACTGCAAAGCGGCGGGGTCGGAAGCCGAGGCCACCACCACCACCGAATACTCCATGGCCCCGGTCTCGGTCAGGGTTTTAACCACCTGGGCGACGGTCGATTGTTTCTGACCGATGGCCACGTAAATGCATATCACATCCTGGCCTTTTTGATTGATAATGGTATCCAGGGCAATGGCGGTCTTCCCGGTCTGGCGGTCGCCGATAATCAATTCACGCTGACCGCGGCCGATGGGAATCATGGCATCGATGGCTTTGATCCCGGTCTGCAGCGGTTCGTTGACCGGTCGGCGCTCGATAACCCCCGGCGCCAGCGCTTCGATGGGCATGAATATATCGGAACGAATAGGGTCTTTGTCATCCAGGGGCTCACCCAGAGGGTTAACCACCCGGCCTATGACATTTTCTCCGGCCGGAATGGAAATGATCCGGCCGGTTCTTTTAACTATGTCACCTTCCTTGATCTTATGACTTTCGGCCAGCAGGATGGAGCCGACGTTGTCTTCTTCCAGGTTCAAAGCGATCCCGTAAATCTGGCCGGGAAACTCCAGCAATTCGTTATACATGACATTATCCAGGCCGTAAATGCGGGCGATGCCGTCACCGATCGAGATAACCACCCCGGTTTCTTCCTTTTTAAAATCAAAGGCAAAACCTTCGATCTTCTGCCTGATCAATTCACTGATTTCATCGACTTTGATTAGCATTTATCTTTCCCCCATAAGCGATTCGCGTAGTTTTTTCAGGGTGCCGGCCAAAGAAAAATCGTAATGCAGCGATCCCCGCTGCAAACTGATTCCAGCGATCAGGGCCGGGTCCGTCTGAAAATGCAGGATGATCGGTTTATGCAGCGTTTTTTTTAAATTGCCCAGCAAACGTTCCTTCTGCACGCCATCCAGTTCCGTGGCCGAAAAAACCGTTATTTTTTCAACCCCGTGCACATTGCACCAGGCGTCGGGCAATTGCTGAACTATCTGTTCCAGATAAGCGAAACGATTCTCGGCGGCCACAGTCAACAGAAAACGAAAACTCTTGGCATGCAGGTTCATTTTATCCCTGATGATGTTCAAAGCCTTGATTTTCTCGGGCTGGGAAATCATAAAAGTCACCATTCCGGTTTTCAACCTTACATCGGCAGCCAGCAGGGCCAGAACAGCGCTCAGATCGGCATTGATGAGCTTGAATTCGCTCTCGTTGGCAACGGTCAGCACCAGGGCCTTGGCATAGCGCTTGACCAGACTACTTTCCTTCATCAATATCTCCGCAGGCGGTGATGTTGCGTTCAATGATTTTCTGCTGCGTGGCGGTGTCCAGATTCTTGATAAAATCATCCTTGAAACGTTCGATAACCTGGTCAACAATACGGCCTTTTACCAGGCGTACGGCAGCCTCAACCCGCAGCCTGATTTCCTCCTCGCTGAAGGCGATGATGCGCGCGGCCTCCTCGCGGCCGGCTGCTTCGAGGCGGGCCAGTTCTTCCTGGCCGCAGGCTACGGCACTTGTTTTTATTTGCTCAATTTCCAGCGCCACTTTTTGCAAACGCTGTTCGATAGCGGCAAGACGGATGGTCGTGTCAGCCAGGTTTTTTTCACGCTCTATAAAATCGTTTTCAACCGCCGCACTCTTTTCTGAAAGCATCCGGATCAGCGGCTTGCGCAGCAGCAGGGTCAGCCCGCCGAACAGAACTGCGGAATTGAGCACCTTGCCCAGCACATTGAACCAATCAACATGGGAAGTGGCGGCAGGGGATTCTTCGCTTCCGGAAGCGGCCAGTAGCATGGCCAGCAAAAGCAAAACAGCGAAAAATACGATTTTTTTCATAAATAAGCTTGTTTGATTTTTTCGCTAAAAGCAACGATTCCCTTTTCCAGGATTTTCTCGGCAGCTATGACTTCTATTTCCAGTTCGCTCATTTTTTCGTCCATAACGCGCGCCGCCATTTCCTTGGCCTCGGACAGAGCTCGAGCACGAACATCCTCGCCTCTTCTCGACCATTCTTCCCTGATTTGCAGCGCTTCCTTGCGAGCCAGGTCCATTCGGGTTTCTATGGCTTGAGTATGAATATCCACCTGGTCCATCATGCTTTGCAAACGACCGGCATCGGCGGCAATCTTTGCTTCCCTTTCGTCGATGATTTTTCCTACCGGATTAAAGAAAATGCGCGTAAGGACGAGATGGAGCCCGCAGACCATGAAAAAGATCCAGAACAGGGATGAATTCAAGTCTAACATAGAGGGAATGTAGCATATCGGTTCAGAAAAATCAATATGGTCTATCCCAAGGGGACATACTTTCACTATGATTTCAACCAGCTTTGTATCGTTGAAATCATCTAGTGAAAGTATACCATCACTTGATATTTTCAGCGGCTACCTGTGTTGGCTGAAAACATAGTGATGGTAGACAAACTAGATCCGTATCAACACTATATTTTTAGCCATTTCGGTAATTCGCCAAAAATATCTAGTGTTGGTATAATCACACTAATGGTTTCAGCGGTTTATGGAATTTGCTGAAACCATAGTGTGACTACCAGAATAGGCGGATAGTTTGTGCTGTTGACAGCATCCCCGGCCTCAGGTAAGATGGATAAACCGGCTGCTAATCTTCACTGGCCGGCAGCCATTGACAGCGGAATCCCATAAAGGAGCTTGCATGGAACTGATTGGCAAATTTATTGACCTGGTCATGCATTTGGATGTGCACCTGAACTCTCTGATTGTTACCTATCAACTCTGGACCTATCTGATCCTGTTCGCGGTCATTTTTTGCGAAACCGGACTGGTCATCACCCCCTTCCTCCCCGGCGACTCACTCCTTTTCGCCACCGGCGCATTGGCCGCCGCCCCCTCCAGCCCGCTCCATGTCGGCTGGCTTTTTCTGATCCTGAGCGCAGCAGCCGTGATAGGTGATACAGTCAATTACTGGATCGGCCACGCCATCGGTCCCAAGATTTTCAGCCAGAAAAAGATCCGCTTTTTAAAA
>JBAXOR010000172.1:0-3536 GCA_037133155.1 Chrysiogenales bacterium
CGGTGAAATATAGAGCCTGAATTTTTCGCCCATTTCCAGCAAATAAAATTTGACCATGCCTCTGATGCTGGCCAGGTGGTTGATCAGCGAGAATTCGATCTCCACCCAGTCCGAATATTCCTTTTCGGCGATGAGTATTTCCTGGCCCTGGATGTCGATGCGCGCGGTTTTGTGGAGGTTATCGACATATACCTTGAAAGGCAGCACCACGTTTTCGCCTTCCTTGAGCAGTTCGTTTTTCGGGCCCTCGATCTGGCCCTCCATGATATTTTTTTCATCGATATACGCATAATAGATATTGGCGGCGGGAATGTCGCGCTGCGACTCGTTTTCATCCGATGTATACAGGGAATAAATGCCGTAGGTGCCCTGGATGTCCGGTGTGCCCATGCCGGCCAGGGTGCGCTGGCCGCTGGCCGAAGGCGGGTAGTTGGTTGGGACCTTGAAAATCGTGGCTTCGATGCCGCGCTCTTCCATGTAGTCCCAGAAAGCCCGGCCTTCCCGCTTCAAAACGACTTTTCCGGGCTTGAGCGGAATCCGGTACTGGCCGAGATTGACCAGCATGCTGGAGGGTTGGGTTTCGCTCTGGGAAAACATCGGCGCATAATTTTCAGGGTCGCGGTGCAAAAAGTCGAAAATACCAAAAACACCGGGATCGGCGCCGCTGATGAAACTGCCCCAGGCCACCGGGCTCTGGGGGGGAATGGTCGAACGCATCATGGTGAACATGCCTTGCTCTCCCAGGCGCTGCATATTGGGCAGCTGGCCCTGGCCCAGCAGGCGGTTGACGATGCCCGGATCCATGCCGTCGAACCCCAGCACCAGCATTTTTTTGGTCAGCGGTTTGTCCTTGGCGAAATTCATGAACGGTGACACGGCCAGTGCGGCGCCCGTGTTTATAATAAAATCCCTGCGTTTCATCGTTTTCCTTTGTCATGCGCCATCGCGTCCAATGGGTAATCATATACCAAATGCCAGAAAATTTCAATCGCAGCATAGACTCTTTTGAGGGCCTGGTTGATTTGTTTTACCCACATATTGTAAAATCTTTCATGCGCGATATTTTTACGCCGATTTTTTTGTCGGTTCTGGCCGCCCTTTTTTTGATCGATGCCATTGCCGTCAATCCTTTCATTTTCACGCCGCTGGCAGTGGTGGTTTTTGTTTTTTATCTGATTTTATTTTATTTTAAAAAATACCGGCTGGCTTATGCCGTCGTGGTTCTGTCCATGGTTTTGCTGCTCAGCGGTTCTTTTTTAAAACAAAAAGACGCCTTTGAACGCGACCGCGAAATCGCCTTGCCGCTCGACATTTACATTACCATCCGCGGCACGCTTTTGGCTTATCCGGAAATCGGCAACGATTCTTCGCAGTTGCTGTTGCTTACGCAATCTTTTCATTGGCCGGGCCAAAAAATCAACCGCAGCTTGAATGTCCGCATCAATTGCCGTGGCGATTGCCGAAACTTCAACCGCGGCGACCGTGTCGAAGCGGCAGTCAGAATACAGCCCCAACATCTGAATAAAAATTTTTATCCCAACCCCTACGAAAAATACCTGCTTTATAAAAAGCTCAATTTGACCGGCTATACCAAATCAACGCAACTGCTGCGGGTGACAGCCAGGGCGAATATTTTCTGGCGCTTGATCGGCGCTTGGCGCGAGCGTATCCGTGAAAAAATTGAAGCGCATTACTTGAAAAACGGCCGTTTGCAGCCCCCCGGAGTTTTTCTGGAAGCTACCATTCTCGGCGACCGGGGCCGGTTGGAAAATTCGACCCAGGAGGAACTGATCGCCGGCGGTGTTTTCCATTTGCTGGCGATTTCCGGAGCCAACATCGGCATGCTGGCCTTGTTCTCCCTGCTGCTCTGCCGCTGGCTCCATGTTCCTTTAAAGCCCCGTTATTTCATTACCTCGCTGCTGCTGTTACTGTTTCTGGTCATATCTGGTTTTGATATTTCGGCCCAGCGGGCTGTATTGATGGGTTTGCTGCTGTTTGTCGCCCGGGCCTATTTCATGGATGTCCAGTTATCCAATGTAATTTCTTTTTGCGGTTTGCTGCTGCTGGTTCTTAACCCGGCCCAGGTGCTGGACCCCGGTTACATTTTGACATTCGCCTTGACCGCGACCCTGCTGATCGGGAGGCGGATTTTTCTGCCTTTGCTGAAGCGGCTGCCCCGTTACGCGGCCGAACTGCTGACGGCTAATTTTTCCGCTTCACTGTTAGCCTTGCCCCTTTCCTTATATTTTTTTCAACGTTATTCGTTCTCCGGTTTTTTCAGCGGCCTCCTGCTGGTGCCGCTGGCCGGGGCAGTCACCATTTGCGGGGCGGGGCTGTTGTTTTTGGCCCCTTTGCCGCTGGGCGTCGCCCAACTGGCACTATTGCCGGCACGAATTTTACTTGTTGTCTTCTTTACAATCAGCCGCTGGTTTTTTGATCATCTTGCCTTGAGCATCTTCCGCCCTTCCCCGCCGCTGCTGTTGCTGGCTTCTATCGGCCTGCTTTTTTACGCCATTTCTTTGGAGAAAATTAAAATCAAGTTTAAATTTTTACCTGGTTTTTTTATGTTGGGTTTGTTCGTGGTTATTTCCCTGCCGCCGCAGCCATACCGGCCCGGGCAATTGGAAGTCTATTTCCTCGATGTCGGCCACGGTGATGCGGAACTGGCGGTATTTCCCGGCGGTGACGCATTGCTGATCGATGCCGGCGGCGCCAGTTTTTCCGATTTCCAAACCGGCCGGCGTTGTGTCCTGCCTTTCATCATCCAAAAAAAAATCCGCGTCCGCTGGACGGCGGTCAGCCATTACCATCCCGATCATGTCAAGGGTATAGCTGAGATCATCGGCATTCTCCAACCAGAGGAATTGTGGATATCATCGGAGGCAGTGGACGATGAGTTTTTCCGGCAATTGCTCGCGGCCAAGCCAAAAAAAACAATATTGCGAAAAATCCAGCGTGGATTCGTCAAGGATATCAGCGGCTGTTCCATCTCCTGCTTGTCTCCGCCCCGTTTCATCCAAGCTGAGCAAGCTGAAAATAATCACTCCATGGTTTTGCGCGTCTCCGACGGCCGCGCCTCTTTTCTGTTTGGCGGTGATATCGAGAAGAGCGTCGAGGCCGAGCTTGCCGATACCTTTGGCTCCGGGCTGGCCAGCACGGTTTTAAAGGTTCCCCATCACGGTTCCCGAACCTCCTCCAGCGCCCGCTTTCTTGATTCTGTTCAGCCCCGCCTGGCAATAATCTCCGTCCCGGCCTACAGCTCCTACGGCTTTCCCAACGCCGAGGTCATCAATCGCCTTAAACAACGCAACATCCGCTGGCTCTCCACCGCCCGCTCCGGCGGTATCCGGATCGCCTCGCTTCCCGATGGTCTGGGAATAGAGGTTTCGAAATAGGATCCGGTTTGTTATAGGCATGGCTCCGGCGCGGTGCGTTGGATCAGGTCGTTTTGACCGCTTTTTCCGATCGCTTGCCGCTCAGGTATTCGATGTCGATGCGGCCGATGCATGTTTTGGCGACGGAGGCATCAGTGACCT
>JBAXOR010000173.1:0-3507 GCA_037133155.1 Chrysiogenales bacterium
AAAAGGAGTGCACTTTTAATTTTTATATAGTGCACTTTTGATCTTTTGCTAACACAGGAGAATTGAATTTTGTGAAGAAATATGCTATAAACTTTAATTCAGTCCATTTTTTGCGAGGTTGTCATGCTTAGAAAATTGGCGTGGTTGGTAATATTGTTGTTAGGTGTGCAATTTCTTGCTGCCGAAATTATAGAAGAAATCCAGATTGAAGGCAACAAAAAAATTTCCCGCGAAACGGTTCAATTTTACATAAAATCACGCCCCGGCAGCATTTTTGATGAAGGAAAATTGAAGGATGATTTCAAAATTTTGTGGGAAACGGGTTTTTTTGAAAACATTCGCATCGAATCCGATAATGGCAGCAAAGGAAAAATCGTGCGCTTCATCCTGTCGGAAAACCCATTGATTTCGGCGGTAACCTACAAGACAAACAAAAAAGTCAAAGAAAGCGATATTACCCAGAAACTTCTGGACAGCAATATCACTATTCAGGCTTTTTCCTATTACAGCCCGGCCAAAATCCGCAGGGCCAAGAAAATCATCACCGACATGCTGCTGGAAAAAGGCTTTAACCAGGCCAGCGTCACCATCGATGAAAAAATTGATAACGGTCAAATTGCGCTGAATATCCTGGTCGATTCGGGCCCCAAAACCAGGATTTTCAATGTGGTTTTTCCCGGTTTAAATGCGAAGTTGTTGGCTCCCGGTTTTTTGCGCCGGGGCATGAAAAACAACCAGTCCCATTCCTTGCTTTCCACCGTCTTGGGCAAGGATGTTTTTAACCGCGAAAAAATCAACGATGACCTGGAGGAAGTCCGCCTGCGGTTTCAGCAGAAAGGCTATTTGGAAGCCAAGGTCGGAAATCCCGAGCTCAGTTGGCTAAACCAGAAGACCGTTTTGGGCAAGGTTCAAAAAATGCTTATTGTCAGTATTCCGGTGGAAATGGGACCATGCTACCGGACCGGAAACATCTCCATTGACGGGAACAAGGTCATTCGTGGGGATTTTTTAAAGCAAATGATTGCCCTGAAAAAAGGTGAGATTTACGATATCAAAAAAAGAAATAAATCTGTCGAAGCAATTCAGAAATTTTACGGGAGTCTGGGATATTTTTACGCCCAGGTGGCGCCCCGTGAGAATTTGGATCCAATCAAACAAATTGCCGACCTGACCGTCAATATCCAGGAAAACGAAGTGGTTTACCTGGGAAAACTTGAATTTACAGGCAACACTTTTACCAAAGACCATGTCATCCGCCGCGAATGGTTTTTGCGCGAGGGTCTGAGGTTGAACATCAATGCTCTGGAAGATTCCATTAAAAGGATGAAGCAATTGGGCCTGGTAACCGTGGAGAAAATGCCGGAGATCAAGCCAGATCCCCAGGATCCCCAAAAAATCAACATCACGGCAGACGTCAAGGAAGTGAACCGGCAGATGATCAATTTCAATGTCGGTTACAGCGGGTATGAAGGCTGGTTCTTGGCGCTGGGATATTCCACCCAAAACTTTCTAGGCATGGGCGAAACCTTCTCGCTGAACCTGCAGCAGGGTACCATCGCCAAAACATACCAATTTGCTTTCACCGAGCCTTACTTGTTCAATACCCAAGCCAGTTTCGGAATCGATGTTTCAAAAACCTATTACAGATACCCCAATCTTTATACCCGCCAAGGTGAAGGTTTCAACATTTCCACCGCGACCCGGTTCTGGAAATTTTGGGGAGCATCGCTGGTTTACAGCTGGGAAAACGTTGCCATCAGTGATGTCAACGAAAATTATTCGCAGAACAGCTATTATTCCTATTATTATACCGATGGTAAAAGGGTCATTTCCGCCTTTTCTCCCACAATTTACTATTCCACAGTGGATTCACCTATTTTTCCTCAGTCGGGCAGTAAATTCCTGGCCACTTACCGGTATACCGGTGGTTTATTGGGCGGTGATATATACTCGCATAAGTTGAAATTGGAATTTGTCAAATTCCTGCCCTTGTGGAGTAATCATGTTCTGGGCTTGCACACAGTTTATGAGGCCATTGAACCTTTTGGCGGCAAAGCGATCCCCTTCTATGAAAAATTCTTCCTGGGCGGCGAACGCTCCATTCGTGGTTTCGAAATTTACACACTCGGCCCCCGGGATTCGAACGGTTCGGTCCTCGGCGGCAACCAATCGCTTTATTTCAATCTGGAATATGCCATTCCGCTGACGCAGCAATTTTCTTTTGTCTTTTTTTATGATGTCGGCAATACGTATAACAGCGGTACTCCGGTCAAGCTTAGTGATGTTTACCAGTCGACCGGTTTGGAACTGAAAATATTTGTCCCCATGCTTAATGTCCCTTTCCGCCTGATTTTTGCTTATAACCACCGCCTGTTGCAGCCGGAAGATAACCATTTCGTCTTCCGCTTCGCCGTCGGACCATCATTTTATTAATAAAATAAAAGGAGATTTACATGAAGAAAAAATTGTTTGTGATTTTTGCGTTTGTGGTACTGACTGCCTTTGTTTTCGCTGAAGTGAAAATCGGGATCATCAATCCCCAAGGTGTGCTGCAGAATTCGACCAAGGGTAAGGAAGTGATCGAAAGATTGCGTTCACTCGGTATGAGCAAACAAAAAAAATATGAGGGCATGCAGAAGGAAATCGATACCCTGGAAAAAGAAATCCTTTCGCCGGCCTTGAACCAGGATGCTCGGGATAAAAAAACCATGGATTTGCAGAACAAGCGCATCGAAATCAAGCGCTTCGCCGAAGATGCCCAGAAAGAAAGCCAGTCGCTACAGCAAAAGGAATTTGATAGCTTGCAGCGCGATTTGATGCCGATTATTGAAAAAATCGCCAAGGGCGCCGGTTTTTCACTGGTACTTGATCTAAACACAGCAGGCGTGACCTACTTCGAGCCCGCTATTGATATTACCGAGCAGGTAATCAAAGCTTATGACGCCCAAGTTCCCAGCACTGTCAAAAAATGAACCGGATTTTAACCGTTGAAGATATAAAAAAAATTTTACCGCACCGCTATCCGTTTTTATTAGTGGATCGGGTGATAGAAATCAATGGCGAAAAATCGATCAAAGGCTATAAAAATGTCACCGGCAACGAAGAATTTTTCCTGGGGCATTTTCCGGGTAATCCGGTAATGCCCGGGGTGCTGGTGATTGAAGCCCTGGCCCAATTGGGAGCCGTGCTTTTGATGCAACGCTTCGTCGGCCAGAAAGTTTTTGCTTATTTTGCCGGCATTGACAAGGCCCGTTTTAAAAAACCAGTGGTTCCCGGTGACCGGCTCGATATGGATGCGCTGGTTTTGAGAGATCGGGGGAGATTTGCCGTGATCGAAGGCAAGGCTTCGGTCGACGGCCAGGTTGCCGCGGAAGCGACCCTGATGTGCATGGTGACGCAGTGAGCGTAACGGCGATTCATCCTACCGCCATCATCAGCCCGAAGGCGGAACTTGGCAAAGAAGTTCAAGTGGACGCCTATGCTGTGATCGGTGCGGGAGTGCACATT
>JBAXOR010000174.1:0-3498 GCA_037133155.1 Chrysiogenales bacterium
TTATGCTCAAGGAGATCTTCGAGCAGCCCGAAAGTATTGAAAATGCCTTCCGGGGCCGGCTGGTCGAGACGGAAGGCGTCTCCAAACTAGGCGGGCTGGAGCCGGTCATGGAACGATTGAAAAACGTGAAAAAAATGATCATCGTTTCCTGCGGCACAAGCTATTATGCCGGTCTGCTGGGCCGCTATATCTTTGAAAGCCTGACCGAATTACATGTCGAGGTGGAAGTGGCTTCCGAATTCAGGTACCGGAAATTGAAAATTGACGAAAACACTGCCGTTCTTGCCTTGTCACAATCGGGCGAGACCGCCGACACCATCGCCGCCATCCGTGAAGCGAAACGGAAAGGGGCCCTGATTCTGGGCATCGTCAACGTGGTCGGTTCATCCATTACCCAGATTACAGCTGCCGGCATTTACAACCACGCCGGCCCCGAATTTGGCGTAGCTTCGACCAAAATATACACATCGCAATTGGTCATTTTGACCCTGATGGCCCTTTTAATCGGGCGCTACCAGGGCGTTTCTTATAATGAAGGCAGCGAAGTGATCCAGGCCATAAAAAAGCTTCCCGAACAGGTCGGCAAAATTTTAGCCGACATTGAACATTTTGAAAAAATCGCCCTAACCTATGCGCAATATAAAGATTTTCTTTTTATCGGCCGGCTGTTTAATTACCCGACGGCCATGGAGGGGGCGCTGAAACTGAAGGAGATTTCCTATATCCACGCCGAAGGTTACGCGGCTGGCGAGATGAAGCATGGCCCCATTTCCTTGATCGATGATAAATTTCCAACCGTGGCCATTGTTTCCCAGGACTGTACCTTTGACAAAATGCTCAGCAATATCCAGGAGATCAAGGCGCGCAACGGCAAGGTTCTGGCTGTGGCCGGCCAGGGCTGTTTGCGGGTGAGTGATGTCTGCGACGATGTTATCTGGGTGCCGGAAACCATACCACTGTTGCAGCCGATTTTAAATATTGTGCCGCTGCAACTATTTGCTTATTTTCTCGCCCGTGCCCGTGGCTGCGATATTGATAAACCGCGCAACCTGGCCAAATCGGTCACGGTGGAGTAACCCATGGCATTTTATAACAAGCAAATAATGAAGGTAAACCAATGAAAGGAATTATTTTGGCCGGTGGTCACGGCACTCGGCTTCATCCCATTACGCAGGTGATGTGTAAACAACTCCTTCCCGTTTATGACAAACCTATGATTTATTATCCGCTTTCCACTTTGCTGCTCGCCGGCATACGGGATATTTTGATTATTTCCACGCCAGCCGATTTACCCCGCTTTAAAGCCTTGCTCGGCAATGGCGGCCAACTAGGAGCGCGCTTTTCCTATATGGTCCAGGAACAGCCGCGCGGATTGGCTGATGCTTTTCTGGTCGGCGAGGAATTTATCGCCGGGGAGCCTGTGTGCCTGATCCTGGGCGATAATATTTTTTACGGCCACGGACTGACCGATTTGCTGAAAAAAGCCGCCGCCCAGGAGGGAGCAACTATTTTCGCTTACGCGGTCAAGGATGCCGAACACTATGGCGTGGTGGAAATGGATAGCATCGGCAAAGCTCTCAGCATAGAAGAAAAACCCGATCACCCGCGTTCGAATCTGGCCGTGGTCGGTTTGTATTTTTATGACCCCGAGGTCGTTGCCATCGCCAAGTCAATAAGGCCGTCCACGCGGGGCGAGTTGGAAATCACCGATGTCAACCGCGCCTACCTGAAGAAGGGAAAACTGAAGGTCCGGGTTCTGGGGCGTGGTTTTGCCTGGCTCGATACCGGGACCCATGAATCGCTGGTCAACGCCACCATGTTCATCAAAACCATCGAAGATCGCCAGGACTTGAAAATCGCCTGCATCGAAGAAATCGCTTTTAAGAACGGCTGGATTGATCGCGCTCAATTAAGACAATTGGCGCTGCCTTTGCAAAAGAGCGGTTATGGGAGCTATCTGTTGCGGGTGGCTGAAGAGCCGCTATGACGTTATAGTGTGAACGATCGAAACGGAATCTGGCTGCTCGGCGACCAGGGCATGCTGGGCCGGCAGATTGCCCAGGAACTGCAAAAACAAGGACTTGCTTTTTTTGCCAGCGACCGGGAAGTTGATATAAGCGATTTCCAATCCCAGAAAAAATTCAGCCAGGGCAAAAAAATTTCATGGATGATTAATTGTGCCGCCTATACGGCGGTGGATCAGGCTGAAATTGAAAGCGCAGCGGCTTTCCGTATCAATGCTGCCGGAGTGGAAAATCTGGCCAAACTGGCGGCCGGGTTGGGCGCCAGGCTGGTGCATTTCTCGACCGATTATGTTTTTGACGGCCAGAATCACCAGCCATATGTAGAAAACGATCAGCCGCGGCCTGTTTCGCAATACGGTTTGAGCAAATGGCAAGGGGAAAAACTGCTGCTGGCCAAATGGCAGTCCATTTTTATTTTTCGCATCAGCTGGCTTTATGGCGTGTTCGGGAACAATTTTGTCCGCACCATACTGAAACTTTTCCGTGAAAAAAGTGAAGTCCGGGTGGTGAACGACCAGTTCGGCTCTCCGACTTATGCCTCGACCTTGGCCGGCAATGTCATGCACCTTATCGGCACTGCCAGTGAGCATTATGGCTTGTATCATTATTGCGACAGCGGCGTGATTTCCTGGTATGATTTCGCTGTGCTGATCATGGAGCGGGCGCTGGAGTATAATTTGCTCGAAAAAAAAATCCCCATCTTGGCGATTCCCACTGCCGATTTTCCGACCAGAGCTATCCGGCCGGCATATTCGGCTCTCAACAGCAGCAAAATTATCCGTGAATTGGATTTTAAAGTGTATGACTGGCGGATCAATCTGGATAAATTTTTTCAGGAAAAAATTCGGCTGGGAAGTATACTTTTATGAAAATACTGTGGAAACAGCAACGCGCGATTCTCTTTTGCTGGCTGCTGACGGCATTTCTAAGCCTTTATGGCGGTGTTGTGGAAATAACCTGCACACCAGGATTGGTGACGGCGGTGCAGGGGGAAAAAATCACGTTGCAATTTTCACTGCGCAATGGTTCAGCCTATACCTTAAGCCAGGTGAAGAATTTTTTCATCTCTTACCATGCTTATGACAGTTCGGGAAAGCTTATTGCCTATGACAATCCGCGATTTGTGCTGCCGCAGTCTGTCCGTCCCGGCAACAGCGTCACCTTCTCCATACCTGTTTATTTCAATCTGGCTGCCGGTATTTTTAAGATAGAATGGGATCTGGTCAAGGAAGGTGAATTCTGGGGTCAAGATAAGAAATGGCGCTCCTGTTTTTTAAATTTACGGCTGTTGCTTCTGGTGTCAGCCGCCTTCAAAAAATCCTGCCTGCCCACCTTTTATGAAAGTGGCCGGGAATGGCTCAACCGGGAGCAATATCTTTTGCGCCAGATTTTAAAAAACAACGAGACCTGGAAAGGCAATAATTTTTTCGGTTTCAGCGCCGGGACCAATTACCCGCAAGTTTGGATCAGGGAT
>JBAXOR010000175.1:0-3486 GCA_037133155.1 Chrysiogenales bacterium
TTGACAAAACAAATTATCCACCGGCTTCATCGGTGGATCTAATTTGTATGTCCCTTGACAAAACAAATTATCCACCGGCTTCATCGGTGGATCTAATTTGTATGTCCCTGCAGGGACGCGTGAGCGAGCTTAAAGGACTTCGTTATGCGTTGTGCGAAAGAGCAAGAATATTTTAATTAATGCAAACTATTGCTGGTTTTCTTCACAAATAACGCATCATGCATCACGAAAGTTCGATATTTCTCAACCATTTGCCAATGAAATCAATATTCGCTTTGCTTATTCTCATGCAGACCTTGTCCCAGGCGGCCCAGGAGCCGCCCTTTGTCGTGCCAGAATCCAAGGAGATGGGGGCTTTTTTCTTCGAAGTCACGACGCAGTACCTTTCTTTCGGCTACCGCGATCTCAACGGCAACATGGTTCTGGGTAATGCGGAGCAGATTTTTTACATTCCCCGCGTCAAGCCCAGTCTTGGTTTCGGCATCGGCTTCGGCCGCCGTTTCCGATCTGGATTGTGGTCGGTCTCCTACATGGTCTCAGCCCACGACGTGACCTTTCAGGGCCGGGACGGCACGGCTATATCAAGTTTGTTACAGATCAACTCGCGCACTTTTCTGCTGAAATCCTCCACGGCGATGATTTTTGTGCACTTTGGCCTCAATTTTCCCTGGTTGAAGGTGTACGCCAACGCCGCCGATAAGAACGGAAATATTTATGACGCAACCTACCTGGGGCTGGGCGTCAATGCCGGGGCCGGTTTGCTTTTGCCGGTCTCTTCCCGGATGTTTTTCAGCGTCAGTCTAATCTACCGCTTCATCGGGTACCTTTATGCCAAAGGCCCGGGACGGGCCATTGATGTGACCGACCTCTTTGACGGCCGTAGCGGACCGCGCCATCGGCTTTATCTGCGGGCTCCTGAATTGGCGCTGGAACTGAGCCTGGGATATACGCTTTAGAGCCTTAAAGCAAATTCTACCCTGGTAAAAACCGGATAAGAACCTTGCTTTTAACAAAGAAAATTTGTTATCTAAGGCTTTTATCCCCCCTTACAGGGGACTTCGCAGCTCTGCTGGGTTAGAGGGTGAATCAGGGAGGCAGAGCGACTACTATTTGAATTTTTGACAGCGGTTCAGAATTCGTCTAAAATATTGGCATGAAAAAACTTATCCTCTTTATACTGATTGTCTGGATCTGTGTTTTATTGGTTCCAGTCGCTGCGTTTGCTTCTGAAGATGACGGCTGTACCGTGATCGCCGTGGGTAAAAAGGCTTCTGTCGATGGTTCGGTGATCCTGTCGCATACCGATGCCGGGCCTGACTCGCGTGTCTATGTGGTACCCGCCGCCAAACATAAGGCCGGTGATACAGCCCCGGTTTATTGGGGCATACAGGATGCCAGCCGGCCCTTGCGCGACGACGGTGAAGTGCTCGGCACCATTCCGCAGGTCAGTGAAACCTACGCCTATATCCATTCGGCCTATCCCCATATCAATGAGTACCAATTGGCTATCGCCGAGAGCACGACCAATCAACGCGCCGAACTGACGGTTACCCGTGAAACCGGCAAGCAGATTATGACCGTTGAACAGGCTGAAATCTTCGCATTGCAACGTTGCAAAAAAGCAAGGGCGGCTGTTGAACTCATCGGTTCACTCATGGAGACCTACGGTTTCCTGCCATCGAGCGGCGATGGCGCCGAGGACCTGGTGATCGGCGATCCTGAAGAAGCCTGGGTCATGGAAATATTCGGCGTCGGCCCGGGCTGGACACGTGAAAGCGGCAAGCCCGGGGCCATCTGGGCGGCGCAGCGCATCGGCGACGACCAGGCCCTGATCATTCCCAACTGGAGCATCATCAAGGAAATTAACCCGAATGACAAGGATAATTTTATGGTTTCGCCAAACTATTTGCAGGAAGCGCTTGATCGCGGCTGGTACAAACCAGCTGCAGGGAAGCCCTTCATCTGGCAGGAGACATACGCCCCGCTGCCGGTTGAATTCGCCACCAGTCGTTTCTGGCTTTTTTATTCCACGTTCATGCCCCATTTGGCCGAATGGCCCAAAAGAAAATTGGACAAGAATCCCTTCGACACCATCAGTCCCTACTATCAGTATGTCGAGCCCCTTTCTCTTTACCCTTTCTCCGCCGCCCCGGAGAAAAAGATATCCGTTCACGATGTGATCGCTTTTCAGCGTTCGGTATATGCCGGCACCATCTATGATATGACCGCTCAACCCCAATGGCTGGTCAGCGACGGCAAGGGCGGCTCCAGGGTGAGTCCCCTGGCCACGCCCTTTCCGGGCAGCGATTTGCGCGCCCTGCTGAAATTGAGCTACCGCCGCATGGTGGCCCGCCACCGCGGCCATTTCGGCATGGTCTGCCAGCTGCGCAGCTGGCTGCCCGATGCCATCGGCGGCCTCTACTGGGTTTACCAGGACAATCCCTACATCAGCCCTTACGTGCCGATCTACTCCGGCTGCAGCGACACGGCGCCCGGCTACCAGACCTATGACCCGGAAAAATACAGTGACGCTTCGGCGCGCTGGACCATCGATTTCGTCGACAACCTCTGCAACCTGCGTTTCCAGGATGCGAGCAAGGAAGTCCTGGCCATGCGCCAGCTTTTCGAAGACAAAATTTTTGCTGACCAGGAAAAAGTGGAAAAGGAAGCGCTGCGCCTCCATGCCATCAGCCCAAAAAAAGCCAAAGCCTATCTGACTGCCTACTGCCGGGATCTGATGGAAAAAGTGCCGCCGCTGTATATTGCTATCCGCAATCGCTTGATCACTACCTTCACCAACAACCGCGAATAATGGTTGAATAAAATTCGGATCCTTTTTACCCATGAAATAAAAGGCTCCAGGAGGAACGCATGAGAAAAATATTTGCTTTGACTATGATAATCGCAATGATCCTGCTTTTGTCATCATGCGCGCCGGGTCCGAACCGGCTCAAAAAAACCCCCAACGCCCAAGGGGAGGTTGCCGGTTTCTGGTTGGGCGTGTGGCACGGATTGATCGCGCCGGTCACGTTTATCGTTTCCCTTTTCAGCGATAAGGTCGGCATCTATGACGTGCACAACAGCGGCAACTGGTACAATTTCGGTTTCGTGCTGGGCGCCGGGTTGTTCCTGAGCGGCGGCATTCTGGGGCGGAAGAAAAAGAAATAAGAACAACAAAAGTCAGAATTAATCAGATACATTGATCCCCCCATATCCCCCCTTATTGAAGGTTCATGTCCGTTTTCCGGGGAAAGCAGCCCTGATTTTTAGAAAGAAGTACTCGTTGTCTCTATAGCCATAGGCCATGCGTTTGATCAGTTTGATTTTGTTATTGATACCCTCGAGGATACTCGTATGCAGAGGCCAGACACAGTGGGCCAAGATACCATGCAGGTATACCTTGAGCCGTTTGGCAAAGAGGATCAACGGTTTAACCCGCATTTCTCACTAGAAAAACAATGCACCGGTTGCGGAACCCTGATATAA
>JBAXOR010000176.1:0-3435 GCA_037133155.1 Chrysiogenales bacterium
GCCACCGGCACGGTGACCCACGTCGACGGCAAGAAAGTGTATGTTTTCGGCCACCCTTTTTTCAACCTGGGTACGGTTGATTTTCCCCTGCACCGGGCGGAAATCATTTCTGTGGTTCCTTCTTACGAAAGTTCTTTCAAGCTGGCTGTTACCAGGAACATGGTCGGCGCCGTCCAACAGGATCGGTTTTCCGGCGTTCAGGCCGAATTGGGCAAAACCCCATATATGATTCCCTTGAAGATATATTTAAAAAACCGCATTAAGATATTCAACCTGGAACTGATCAGTCATCCGCTGTTGACACCGACCCTTGCTTATATGTCGCTGCTGAATGCCCTGCTGGCCGAGTATCAGGAATTCGGCTTTCAATCCATTGCCGTCAACGGTAAAATATTTATTGAAAATGAAGAAAACGTGGTGTTAAGCGACCTTTTCAGCGGCGCCTCGGCTTTTGATGAATTTTCCACCCTGGTGATGGTGGTCAATTATTATTTAATGAACAACAAGGAGAAAAAAATAAAAATCCAGAAAATGGATTTTGAAATCAGCGGCCGCGAAGCCATCAAAAAAGCCGAATTGGAAAATGTGCTGATCGATAAAAATGCTTACCTCCCTGAAGAACCAATCGCTATCAGAATGTTTTTGAAAAATGAAAAAGGTGATAATTTTGAAGAGCAAGTATCTATCAACGCCCCAAGCCTGAAGCCGGGATCGGTTTTTTACCTTATGGCAGCCGACGCCATGGAAGTGACCGAATTTGATACCAAGTTCATCAAGACCGTTTATTTCCCGAACAAGTTGAAATCCCTTATCCGGGCCATCAACAACATCCGCAAAAATAACCGCATTTACTTAAAAATCTTTGTCCCTTCCAAGGGGATTTTTATCAATGGTTTTGAATATCCCTACCTGCCTTCCAGTATAAGCAATGTCCTGCTGTATAATTCCATCTCCAAAGATCAGGCCAATGTGCAAATATCAACTATCGCCGAATACCAGTATGAGATCCCTGCGGTTGTGAGTGGAAAAAAGATCTTTAAATTAACCATCAAAGAGAGGAAAAATGAATCGTAAAACACTCGTTTTATTAATTATCGTTACCCTGGGATTTAGTCTGGAAGCGGTCAAGGTCAAGCAGTTTAAACAGCATGAATTCACTAATTTTCAAAAAGGAAATTTTCAAAATGTCAGCATTGACAGTGAGGGCAGATTGTTGCTGGGGCCCAAAACAAGGAATTTGACCGGTCCGGCCGAGGAATTTTATTTTTCAGCGGCAACGGCCAAGAATGAGGATCTGTACCTTGGGACCGGCCATAATGCCGCGGTTTATAAAATCAATAGCGCCGGCAAAACAGAAATGATTTTCAAGGGCGAGCAGCTTGACGTCTACGCCCTGCTGGTGACCGCAAATGGCGATGTGATCGCCGGCACGTCACCCAACGGCAAGGTATTGCGGATCGGCAGGGACAACAAGGTCAGTGAACTTTTCAATCCCGACGAAAAATTTATTTGGGACCTGAAGGAAGATAATC
Organism: Chrysiogenales bacterium; assembly: GCA_037133155.1. Taxonomy (GTDB): domain Bacteria; phylum Acidobacteriota; class Aminicenantia; order UBA2199; family UBA2199; genus UBA2199. The sequence goes on from JBAXOR010000176.1 coordinate 1,533, forward strand.
AAGGCAACATTATCTGCGCCCTGGGCAATACCGGCGCTGTTTACAGCATCCAAAAAACCGGTGAAAAGGAAAAAATTTTCATGGCCGAGGATTCGCACATTTCCAGCCTTTATATTGGCCAGGACAATTCCATCCTCGCCGGCAGCGGCGACCGCGGCATTCTTTATGAAATTAAAAACCGCAAAGTCAAAGCCCTTTTCGATTCGCCCCTGGAAGAGATCAAGGGTATCACCGCCGACGAGGAGGGGCATATTTATTTTGCCGCGGTCAGAAGCTTCTTGACCCCGAAAGTTTCCAAGGAAATCGAAATCGGTCCGCTTTTTTCAAAAAAGGAAAGCGAGGAAGAGGATAAGATCAAGGAAAAAAGCATTCTTTATTGCCTGCAGCCTGACGGCAGCGTGGAAACCATCTGGTCTTCAACAGAAGAATTTATTTATGCCCTTTACCTCGATCCGGCCACGCACTCGGTGGTCATCGGCACCGGCAATTCCGGCCGCGTGTACCGCGTGAACAAAAACGGCGCTTTTTCCCAAGTTTATGAAAGTGATTCGGCCCAGGTATTCAGAATCGTGGCCAATGGCAAGGGCTATATCCTGATCGCCAACAATACGGCGGCCATCACCCAGGTGGAGGCCGGCCTCAACGCTTCGGGGACTTATTTTTCCGATATCTTGGACGCCGGCATCCAATCCCGTTTCGGCCGGATCACCTGGAATGCCGATCTGTCAAAGGGAGCGTCCGTCTCTTTTTCGGTGCGGCTGGGAAATTCGGACAACCCCGACAAATCATGGACAAGCTGGTCGGCGCCATTCAACGATCCGGATAATTCGAACATCAATTTGAATGGCTACCGCTTCTTGCAAGCCAAAATCGTTCTCAATTCAGCCAACCCCAGCGAAACGCCGTATCTGAACGGCTACCGGATCTATTACCTGGAAAATAATTTGAAACCCCAGATCAGCCAGATATCCATCCGCAAGGCTTCGGAAAAAACTCCGCTGCCGGACAGTACCCCGCCCAAAAAATATTTGCATGTCAACTGGCTGGCATCCGATCCCAACCAGGACCGCCTGAGTTTCAGTTTGTTTTTACAGAAGCTCCCGGGCGGTGACTGGGTGCAGTTCCGCGACAAAATTCAGGAGGATTGGCTGTATCTTGATACCGAGCTCTTTGAAGACGGAAAATATCTCCTGAAAGTAGTGGCGAATGATGCCCTGGACAATACACCGGCCTGGATCAAGACCGCGACCAAAATTTCCTCGCCATTTACTATCGATTCCACGGCGCCTGTCCTGACCGATTTTGTCGTTAGCGGCAACAATGTCGCTTTTACGGCCAGTGATGAAAGTTCAGTGCTGGCCATGGTCAATTATTCCCTGGACGGCAAGGAATGGTTCCCGGTTTTCCCCGAGGATATGGTTATTGATTCCAAAATTGAAAAATTCAACTTTACCATGACCAATAAGTTGGATGCCCATGTGCTGTTTATTAAAATCATTGATGAATTCAATAATTATAAAGTTTTAAACATTTTCATAACCGACACATTGGTTTCTTATTCTGGGCACATATGTACCCATACTATTTTCGTTATAATTAGTAGGCACGTCAATTGTTAAATAACTAGGAATTTTTCTAATATAAAAGGCAATATTTTTATTAGTATTTTCATATATTTCACTCAATAATACATTAGATGGTTGTAGTGCTGGAGCCAATTCAGGGTCCCTACCATTTATATTATGATATTGGCCAGCTTCCACTATTTCTATATCTTCGGTTATTTGTAAATTGAAATCTCCTCTGGCACGCATTTTAATATCATCGATAAATTGGCTTAGCGTTATATTGGGTCTTACAAAATATTTTTTAGTTTGGCATGTATAAACCAATTTGAAATATA
>JBAXOR010000177.1:0-3429 GCA_037133155.1 Chrysiogenales bacterium
GAGAAAGGGAAAGCTGAGGAAAGAACAAGGGAAGAAAATGGACAAAAATGAAAAATAAACCGAAGAAAAAAATCAGTTGAGCTCAATAATCAATTGTTTTCCATCTTACTCACTCTTCCCTACTTCCCCCCTTCGTCTTCCCTCTCTCTTCACTATTCTCCAAAATTGGTCTTGACTAAACGCCCGAAATAATTTAAAGTCTAACATCACAACAGGAGGTCTTATGGCCAAAGAACTACTCTCAGGCAATGAAGCCATTGCCCGCGGTGCCTATGAAGCCGGCGTCACCTTCGCTTCAGCCTATCCCGGCACACCGAGCACCGAGATCCTGGAAAATATCATCAAGTATAAAGACGTCATTTACGCCCAGTGGGGAGTCAATGAAAAAACGGCCATGGAAGAAGCCCTGGGGGCAAGTTTTACCGGCGCCCGGGCCCTGGTGGCCATGAAGCACGTGGGGTTGAACGTGGCCGCCGATCCCCTGTTTTCCGCCAGCTACATCGGCGCAACCGGAGCCCTGATCATCATCTCCGCCGACGACCCCGGCCTGCACAGTTCCCAGAACGAACAGGACAACCGCCATTATGCCATAGCCGCCAAGATACCGGTGCTCGAACCCGCCGATTCCCAGGAAGCCAAAGACATGGTACTGGAGGCAGTAAAAATCAGCGAAACCTATGACACTCCTGTGCTGATCCGCATGACCACCCGCACCTCGCATTCGCGTTCGGCGGTCGAATTTGGTGAAAGACAGGTTCCACCAACCCCTGAATACAAAAGTGATTTTTTTAAACGGAACCTGCTGCCGGGCAATGCCCGCCGCCTCCATGTGCTGGTGGAAGCCAGACAAAAAAAACTGGCCGCTTTCAGCGATGGATTTAAATACAATACAATCAGCAAAGGGAAAAACCGTATCGGCGTCGTAGCCTCCGGCGTTTCCTATCAATACGGCCGCGAGGTCTTCCCTGACGCCGGCTTTCTGAAAATTACCATGCCCTACCCCTTTCCCGTCAACCTGTTCCGTGAATTCGCCGCCACGGTGGACAAGATATATATTTTGGAAGAAAACGACCCGATCATCGAAACTTTCGCCCGCCTGGCAGCTCCCGATAAAGAAATCATCGGCAAAGACATTTTCCCATTATTGGGAGAAATGTCACAAGATGTGGTCCTGTCCAGCTTGGGAATGAAAGACTTGACTCCGCGTTTCGATTGCGGAACAATCCCCAAGCGTCCACCGTCGCTTTGCGCCGGCTGCCCGCACACGGCTCTTTTTTACAACCTCAGCCTGCAGAAAGTCAATGCCCGCGGCGATATTGGCTGTTACACATTGGGCGCCCTGCCGCCTTTAAGCGCTATGGACACCTGCGTCGACATGGGCGCGAGCATTACCATCCTGCTGGGAATTGAAAAGGCCCTGGCCAAAGCCAACAAAACCATAAAACAGGTAGCCGTGATCGGTGATTCCACATTTTTTCATTCCGGCATCACCGGCCTGATCGATATCATTTACAATAAAGGTCAGTCCACGGTTGTCATCCTGGACAACTCCATCACGGCCATGACCGGGCACCAGGAAAATCCCGGCTCCGGAAAAACCCTTATGGGCGATGACGCTCCGCGCATCGATATTGTCAAACTGGTTCGCGACGGGTTGGGATTGGAGCACACCTATGAAGTAGACGGCTATAATGTGAAGGCCATAAAAGAACTGCTGAAGAGGGAAATACTCAGGCAGGAACCATCCGTAATTGTCGTGCGCCGGCCTTGCGTCCTTCTTTATCGCAAGGTAAAATGGTCGCCGATGGGCGTCGACATTTCCAAATGCACCAGCTGCAAAGTCTGCCTGCGCCTGGGCTGCCCGGCCATCAGCGCCGATGCCGACAACAAATCGCAGATCAACAAGGCCCTGTGCTCGGGCTGCGGCGTTTGCGCCCAGGTCTGCGCATTTAAAGCCATCGCCTTCGTCGATGAAAAAGGGATGCACAGCAATGCCATCACCCTGGAAAGTTATATGAGCGGAGGCCAATCATGAAAACCAAATCCATATTGATCTGCGGCGTGGGCGGACAGGGAATTCTGACCGCCAGCGACTTGTTGTCCGATGTCCTTTTGCTGGCCGGATTCCAGGTCAAGAAAAGCGAAGTGCACGGTATGAGCCAGCGCGGCGGTGATGTGATCTCCACCGTGCGCTATGGTGAAGAGGTCTTTTCACCCCTACCGGGGCTTAGGGAAACCGATTACATCCTGGCCTTCGAGAAACTCGAGGCCCTGCGCAACATCAATTACCTGAGCGAAAAAGGAATCATGCTGGTCAATGATTTCGAATGGCAGCCCCTGCCGGTAGCCGCCGGGTTGGAAAAATATCCGCAAAATATCGAACCCCAGTTAAGAAAACTGGCAGCCGAAGTGGTGTTGATTCCGGCCACCCGCCTGGCCATTGAACTGGGCAACGAAAAAGCCTCTAATGTCATTTTGATCGGTCTTTTGGCATCGCGCATGGAGATCGACCGCCAGCTTTGGCTTGATGTGATCGGTAAAAAAGTTCCGCCCCGTTTTATCGACTTGAATCTCAAGGCATTCGCAACCGGCTTCAATTTCCGGCCCTGAAAGCGATAGCGTCGGGCCGGGGCATTCGTTAAGGCCCAAAGGAGGGTACCAATGATTAGGGATTTCAAAGAACTGGTCGCAAAGGCCAAAAACACAAAAAACATTGTAACCGGCGTGCCCTGCCCAGAAGACGAGAGTTCCATCCTTTCCATCATCCAGGCGAAAAAGGAAAACCTGGCCGACTTTGTTTTAAGCGGTGATCGGGGGAAAATATCCGGGCTTTTAAAAGAACACGGTGGTCAGGTTGCCGATTATGAAATCCTCGATTGCCCGGACGTCGACACGGCCGCGGCCAAAATAGTAGAATTGGCGCGCGCAAAAAAGGTGCACCTGATTCTGAAAGGTTTCCTGCCCACCGCTACCCTGATGAAACCCATCCTGGACAAGGAAAAAGGCTTGCGCAGCGGCAATCTCCTTTCCGACATCCTGGTGGTTGAAAATCCCGCCGCCAATTATCACGGACTTCTGGGGATGTCTGACGGCGGACTGAATATCCTCCCCGATTTAATGCAAAAAAAGCAGATCGTAGAAAACGCCGTCGCGGTTTTCCAGCGCCTGGGCTATCGGGAACGCAAAGTGGGTATCATGGCCGCTGTCGAAGCGGTCAAGGATTCCATGCCGGCCACCCTCGACGCCCGCTCTTTAAGCGAAATGAATCAAAGGGGCGAAATCAAAGGCTGCCTGGTCTACGGCCCCCTGGCCCTGGATATCGCCGTATCGGCCGAAGCGGCCAGGCATAAAGGGATCCTCAATGACGTTGCCGGCTATACCCAGATCATGATCGTTCCCAACATCGAAGCTGGCAACCTGATAGGCAAA
>JBAXOR010000178.1:0-3401 GCA_037133155.1 Chrysiogenales bacterium
AATGGGTCGATGACCCAGAGATATTCACTTTTTTGCCGGGACAAGCCGCCTTCTTCTGCCAGGATCTGATGGTCGTGGAAATGGCTGGCAATGATCTTACCGATGATCGCCTCGGCTTCTTTGTCGATGCGGGTGACAAAATCATTTTTCCCTTTGGATTGGATATCGATATTTTGTAGTTTTTGAAAATTGCGGCCAATCAAATCTCCGGCTGCATGGGCAGCCTCAAAGGCAACTTTAAGTAATTGATTCAACTTATCTCCTTTTTTACTAATACCAAATTAACAGATTATCCAAGTGATTTCAATTCAAGTTTTTTTCGCAGTGTACAACCCGGATAGGCTGTCCTGATTTCATTTTGAAAACCTGATCTGATGTAATATAATGCTTATATGTCCAGTAAAATTGCCATCGTGGTGCAGCGCTATGGGTTGGAGATCAACGGCGGCGCCGAGTACCATGCCCGCTTGATCGCCGAAAAAATGAGCAAATATTTCACTATTGAAGTTTTCACGACCACGGCCTATGATTATGTTACTTGGGATCACTATTATGAAAAATCACAGGAAACACTGAATGGGATCCTGGTTAACCGTTTCCGGGTAAAAAAACCCCGGGACCCGCAGATTTTCGGTCAAGTGCAAAACATTGTTCTTCATGAAGAACATTCATTGGCCGACGAATTGCTCTGGCTGGAAGAAGAGGGGCCGCTGGTTCCCGATTTAATTCAAAATCTTGAAGAGCGTGAAAAAGAATTTGCTTATTTGATTTTCTTTTCCTATCGCTATTACCATTCTTACCATGGGGTGAAGCGGTTTGCTCATAAAGCCATATTGGTGCCCACGGCCGAACACGATCAGGTGATTTATTTGAATTTATTCAAAGATTTTTTCAGTTTGCCGGCGGCAATCGTTTACAATTCCTGGGAAGAAAAAAAATTAATTAATCGCGTTGCTGATAATACCGCTGTGTATGGCGACGTAGTGGGAATTGGTTCCGAGGTTCCCAGCCAGTTTGATCCTGCCGGTACTTGTCAGAAATTGGATATCATTGGAAAATTTTTGGTTTATATCGGCCGTCTGGATGAAAATAAAGGAGTGCCGGAACTTTTGCAATTTTATCTCCGCCTGCTGGGTGAAGAAAAAATTACATTATGCTTAGTATTGATCGGCCAAGCGCTGATTGACATTCCTGAGCATCACCAAATTCGTCATGTCGGCTTTTTGAATAATAAGGAAAAATTCGATTTGCTGAAAGGCGCCGAATTTTTAGTCATCCCTTCGCAATTTGAATCTTTATCTATGGTGACACTGGAAGCCTGGGCTGTCGGCAAGGCTGTTTTGGCCAACGGCCGGACCGAAGTGCTGCGCGGGCAGTGCCGGCGAAGCAATGCGGGTTTATGGTATACTGACTATGATGAATTCAATGCAGCCTTTCTGGCCTTGCAGGAGAACGCTGAATTGCGGGAACAGCTTGGGGAAAACGGGAAAAAATATTTTTGCGCTCATTATGCCTGGAATAAAATTGAGGATAAGTACCTAAAAATAATTGCCCATTTAGATGAAACCTTAGCGAAAAATTAAAAGAAAAGGCTGATAAATCTATTCTATTTGATATTTCTTTGTTTTTGCTATTAAATTTACCCTGGAAATTCCCAATATTTTGGCTGCTTTGCTTTTATTTCCTTTGGTGTGAAGTAAAACTTTTTTGATTTGTTCTTTCTCAATTTCAGTTAAAGTCTTTAAAGGAAAATCTATGTCCGAATCGTCTTTTAAACCGGAGTTTTCCAAGAAATAATGAGGCAAAGATTTTTTATTCAGTTCGGAACCGCTTTCAATAATCACGGCGCTATTGATGACATTCATCAATTCACGAACATTCCCAGGGTAATCGTAGCGGTTTATTAAACGCCTGGCCGGTTCTGAAATATTTTGAATATTTTTTTGGTTCTGCTCGTTGAATTTTTTTAAAAAATGCTGGCACAAAAGGGGGATATCCCCCTTTCTTTCCCTTAAAGGAAAAAGATAAACAGAACTCATGTTCAAGCGATAAAACAAATCCTTGCGGAAATTTCCTTTTTTCATTTCCGCCAGCAAATCCTTGTTGGTGGCAGCGATAATGCGCACATCGACCTTCTGATTTTTAGTCGAACCCAGCCTGAAAAATTCCCCTTCCTGAAGAACACGAAGCAATTTCACTTGAATGGGGAGAGCCAATTCACCGATTTCATCCAGGAAAAGTGTGCCCCTGTCCGCTTCTTCCAGGAAACCTTTTTTTGCAGCAATGGCTCCTGTAAAAGCGCCTTTGTTATGTCCAAAAAACTCCGAGGAAAACAGTTCGTTGGCAAAAGTTCCGGCATTCACCGCGATGAAACTCTCATCCCGGCGTTTACTGATGCGATGTATGGCCTTGGCGATTAATTCCTTGCCGCTGCCGCTTTCACCCCAAATGAGGATACTGTTGTCGGACTGGGCGATTTTCTCCACCATCTGGAACATTTTTATCATATCTTCATTCTGAGTAATAATATCTTTGAATGCATCCTTATATTTTAAGTGCTCAATTGAAAATGGGGTTTCCGCTGTTGAGTCTCTTCGATTTTTCCGGTTTTCCAAAACAGAAGCAATGATTTTGAGTAATTGATCGTTGTCAACCGGTTTGGTTAAGTAATCAAAAGCCCCGAGCTTCATTGCTGAAACCGCAAGTTCAACATCCTCCACACCGGTAAGGACAATGGTTTCAATATCAATATTTTTATCCTTGATATGCTTTAGTATTTCCAAACCACTGATATCGGGCATATCCATATCCAATAACAATAAGTCGTAATCATTGTTTTTTAATTCTTGAAAGGCTTTGGAGCTGTTCACCAATGTCGAAACTTGGTATGCGCCCGTTTGCAACAGCATAATATTCAAATAATTCAATACAGCCTGATCATCATCAATGGCCAGGATTTTTTTCATTTTTCTTCCTTAGATCGTTACCGGGATGTAAATTGAAAAAACCGTTCCCAAACCCAATTTGCTTTCCACTTCAATTCTGCCTTTGTGTTCTTTGATGATTCCATAGGCAATGGAAAGGCCAAGCCCGGTCCCCCCCTGATGCCTTTTGGTTGTAAAAAAAGGATCAAAAATCTGTTTCATGGTTTTTTCATCAATTCCCCTGCCATCGTCGGAAATTTTAAGTAAATTTTCTTTTTCCTGGCAGGAAGTGGTTATCAAAATAGTACCCATTTTTTTCTCGATGGCCTGGGAGGCATTGATTAAAATATTAACCACCACCTGCTCAAGTCGTTGTGAATTGCCCTTGATTTTTGGCAAATGTTCATCCAAATCGAGTTTAACCTTGGCTTTTCTGCCGATTTGATTGGCAACCAGGCGCAGGCAACTTTGGATAAT
>JBAXOR010000179.1:0-3400 GCA_037133155.1 Chrysiogenales bacterium
AGACAAAATGCATTCAAATTTACTCCCACTTGTTCATAAGGATATCAAAGCTACCTATGACAAATTGTCTGCAGAACAGGTTGCTTTTTATCAAAGTTCCCGCGAACGCCAAGTAGTAGCCGAAATGCGGACGCAGTTGGCCGAGATAAATCCCCGCTGGCTTAGCGCGGAAAAATGTATTCGGTTGTACACGACCTCCCAAATTTTCCTGGATATGGGGTCGCGCCGTGATGCTCGGTCCCGGCTCATGATGAAGCTGATCTCATCATATCTTCCGGTCAAAACCACCGAAGCCATGCTGCCCGACTTCCAGGCTTCGTTTGTGGACCAGGTAGTGGAGAATGGTGAAAAGACGCCGCTCGAAGTGGTAAGGGCTTTGGATTACAAACTCGTGGTTTGCTACGGCGACGTGGAGCGGCGCTGGCATGAGGTGATGGAGAATTTTCCTTGGGATGACAACAGCCGAGCGACCAAACAGATACTCACCTACTGCGTCGAATCCTTTCTTGACAAGGAGAGAGTTCATGAGGAAAACGGCAAGAAAATCAAACATTCTCCTGTACTCACTTACCTTGAATTCCGTAAGGCACTCCCTTACCTGGAGTGGGAGCGCTACCTGCCGTTAGAACTCAAAGCCGCGGCGGCTGAGGAACGTTTTAATATGGAGACCAATCACCAGCAGCAATCCGCCGAGAGTGAAGTGAAAAAAGTGGGTGTCGGTGCCATTTGCAACGCTATTCCTACAAATTTCTTCAAAGGGATTTTTTTGCTGGCCAATGAGCGGATGGGATTCCAGGTGCCTGGAGGCAAGACCGTTCAACCCAAGATCGAGAGTGAATCGAAAGCCGATATGGATTGGTCCAAAGCGGCCAAGGAAAAGGCGGGAAGCAAGGAATCGAAACTTCCTCTCCCTAAAACTGAAAACGGACTGAAATCGGAACCAGACTCGGAGAAAACCGGCAAGGAAAAGGCGGGAAGCAAGGAGTCAAAGATTCATCCCCACAAAACCGAAGATGGACTGAAATCGTAATTGGACTTGGACAAACTTTCCAAAGAAATAGCGAAGAACTAAGATGCATTTGCGTCCTTAAGTCCCCACGGCCTTTTTCAGCCGGGTTGCAAAAGATAGATGCTTGCTTAATATAAAAATTCTTTTTTTTCCAAATTTTCACAAATTAATACACATTCATTTATTGCAATTTTAATGGGCAAACACCACGTGCAAACCAGACATTTAGGCTCCATAGGCGTCTTTGCTTTTGGATTGGCGTCGATGGTGCCATTTCCTGTTTTTAGAGCATGCGCTCAATGAACTTGAGCAGGAAGGCGGCGTCGGGACTTCTCCATCCAATTTGCAGTGGCCTTGTCGCAGGGGAGAACGAAGAGGATCCCCAGATTATACTTCTTGCGGATTTTCTGGACTTTTTCCAGGTCGACCAGGGACCCGGCCGGGATCAAGCGGCAGATCGCCGCTACCGCCTGGGCGCTGTTCTCACAGTATTTGTCGCGATGCCCCTTTTCTTGAAATTCATGATGACCTGTTGGCCATCGGTTCGTTCCTTGGCCGGTTCTTCCAACCCGTAACGGGGCATTGCGTGAGTCGCGTCGAAACATGACGGACAGCATTCCACCTCGTCTTCTTTCTGCAAAAGGCGATAACGGCCTTCGCCTTCCTTGAGTTCACGTTTGCAATAATGACAAAGGGTTTGCATTGGAAAATCTGTCATGGTGGGTTCCTTAATGATTTTGGATTGGCTAATTCTGTGTCTGGAAAAAATGTGTGAATCTGATTACAAATTCATCTTAAATCAGTATTGGCATTATCAGGCAAAATAATCGAAGATTGCAGCCGCAGTAATAAGTTAATTCGTCCGGGAATTGGCATCGATGGTGCCGTTGTCGTAGTGCCCCTCCAGGCCGGTCACCTGGCCGTCTTTGCGGAAGATCTTCAGCCGGAAATATGCGACCTCCTCGAAACGGAAATAATCCTCGCTCATGGGAATCATCTTCATCCGAGGTCCGTTTTCCCGCAGATAATAAAGGCTGTTGTTTTCAAAAACGATCTTACGGGGACCGTAATTCCCGGAATAGGATTTTAGCAGTTCCTCCATAACGGTGACCGGATTCATTTCGGCTTTCAGCCCGTCCAAGGCCCACTGATAGGTGATTTTAATCCGTTCATCCTTTTCCCTGGCCGCCAGTTTTTCCAAGGCCATGAAATGGGCCTTTTTCAAAGCCTGGTCGGCCGGGACCTTGACGTCGGGTTCGATGCCGGTCCCCTCCCAATTGGTTTTGCTGATCGGATTGACAGCCCGGGCATAAGGTACACCGACGACGAAATGATCGTTGAGGATTTCCATTTTCACCGGGTGGGCGCCGCCGCCGGTGGTCTCGCCGACGATGGTGGCCCGTTTCATGTTTTTCAGGTTGTAAGTGAATTCTTCAGCTCCGGAAAATGTATAATCGCTCGTCAGTACATACAGGTCGGTTTCGGCCAGTTTGCTGCCGGGCACGAAGGGCAGGGTCCAGTACTGTTCGGTTTTTTCGTCCAGGCGGTAATAGAATGAGTTCAGGTGCCGGGGTTCGCCGGCGAAGAAATAACTGGAAAGGAGTTGAATCATCTCGGGGTTGCCGCCGCCGTTTTCGCGCAGGTCGATGATCAGGGCGTCGCAATTGGCCAGAAAGGCCATGGCCCCGACCGCTACCTGGAAAGCTTCCTGGGCGGCGCTGAAATAATTGAATTTCAGGCAGCCGACGTTGCCGCTGAGTATCTTGATCTCCTTAAAGCCGTAATTATCGATGCGGTCAAGTTTTTTTTGGAATTCCTGGTCCGCTTTCTTCTTGGCATCGTCTGTAGTTTTCATTTCGCGGATACGCTCCGGCGCGTAGCGCACGCCCAGGTGCCGGTCACGGCTGATCGAGCGAAGGTCCTCGGTCAGTTTGCCGGCGAATGCCCGGGGATCGTCGACGGCCATGTATTTCCCGGCTTTCAAGTTTTTCCTGATCAGGTCGGTCATTTTCTTGGCCACTTCAGGGAAAACGTATTGTTTTTGCAAAATCGAAACCACCGTTTCCACCAGCGCTTTTTTCTCGCTATTGTCGATTGGTTGGGGCTGACTCTGTGCCCGGGTGATAAAAGTACATGTCAGCAGGATTAAAATGATCAAGATCGACTTTTTCATCGGATTCCTCCTCGATTCGTACAATTCCTTAGACTGTTCCTTTGGCATAAAAGTTTCGTGTATTATTTTTTTTACCGATGTGCTTGCTTCAGACGTTCCTCAACCTGGCGGATGCCATGATCAAGCCAGATCCTTTCGATGTAATTGCGACTGTTTTTTTTCAGGGCAGCCAGTGCCTGCTGGCGCGCGGCCAGGGCCGATGGCCGGTCAGGATCGGC
>JBAXOR010000180.1:0-3388 GCA_037133155.1 Chrysiogenales bacterium
ATATATCCTCATGAAAGTTTCCTGCACAATTTCCAGGGCGTCTTCGCGGTTCGGGAAAAACCCGTAAGCGAAAATGAATATTTTTTTCTGATACTGGCCGACCAACTCGCCAAAGGCTTCCTTTTCCCCGCCTTTAATGCGCGCCACCAGTTCTTGTTGCCTTGCCAACTCATATTTGTTTTCCTCCGTTACTCTTGCCATCGGCTGGATTATCAGATCTTTAGCAGCCGTTTGCAATAAAAACACCACTGAACCATAATCATCCTCCAAATTTGTCGATCCAAACATAATAACGAAAAAAGCAGCAAGAAAGTTGACACCAAAATATTATACTCAGGTAAAAAAAAGGGGAGTCTAAAAAACAGCGTCGTTCGATATGCCTTGACAAAAATAACATAATTGATTACACTTATTTCATGGAAAATATCAAGCAAGTGTTTAAAAATGGAGGCAACATGACCAAAAATATCGGTAAATCGATCCTTATCGGCTTGATCGTTATATTCATCCTTATTTTCATGTTCAAAATCTACATTGTCGTCGATCCCGGTGAACGGGCGGTTATTTTCAACAAAGCCACCGGTAACCTGCGTGTCACCCCCAACGAAGGTTTTTATTTCCTTGTGCCGCTGGTCGAAGAACCCACTGTGTACGATATCAAAGCCAAGACCTACACCATGAGTATCGCGCCCCTGGAGGGCGAAATGAAAGGCGACGACTCGCTGCAGGCACTGACCTCGGACGGCCAGAACGTGTTTCTGGACATTTCGGTGCGCTACCATCCCGACGTCGACAATCTGGACAAGCTGCACCGGCGCATCGGCATCGATTTCGTCAACAAGGTCCTCCGCCCCCAGGTACGCGGGATCGTGCGCATGCTGGTCTCGGGCTATCCGGTGCTTGATGTCTATTCAGGCAAACGCATGCTCATTCAAAGTGAAATTGAAAAAACCCTGCGCGATTCCTTCAAAAATAATTTCATCGTTTGCGACGAAGTTCTGCTGCGCAACGTCCAGTTCTCCAAGGATTTTCAGCAGGCCATTGAAAACAAGGTGATCGCCCAGCAGCAGGCCCAGGCCATGAAATACGTTTTGGAAAAACAGGAAATGGAAAAGAAGCGCAAAATCATCGAAGCTGAGGGCGAGTCCGAAGCGCTGCGCTTGAAAGGCAAGGCCCTGGCCGACAATCCCTCGCTGATCCAGTACGAATACATCAAACTATTGTCTCCCAATATCCAGGCTATTGTTACCGACCAGAATACGATCTTTAATTTCTCCGATTTTATCAAAGGTCAAAAAAAATAATTCCGGATTAAGCGGCGTGCATATTATCGGCCTGACCGGAGGTTTTTGTTGCGGTAAATCCTTTGTACTGAAAGTTCTCGAAGAACAAGGCTGCTACACCATGCGTGCCGACGACCTGGCCAGGACGATTATCGCGGCCAAAGATTCTCCCGTACTGGCTGAAATAATCGCCGTATTCGGGCCCGAAATCTATGACTGTAAAGAAGGGTTGAACAAGGAGAAATTCTCCGCCATGCTTTTCGAAGACCAGGAAAAAAGGAATTTCGTCAACACCATCGTGCACCCGCTGGTCAGTGCCGAGCGTCGGAAAAAAATCCGCGCCATTGAAGCTACTAAAATCTACGATTTTTTAATCTATGAATCGGCCCTGCTGGTGGAATCGGGCAGCTACCGGGAATTTGAAAAAATCATCGTGGTCTATACCTCTCCCGAAATCCAGATTGCCAGGGCCATAGCCCGGGATAAACTTTCCCGTCCGGAAGCGGAAAAACGTATCCAATCCCAATTCCCATTAAAAGAAAAACTGAAAGTAGCCAATTATATAATCGACAGCAGTGGCACTTGCGAAAATACCCGGGCCAATACCCTGGAGGCTTTTTACCTGCTTAAAAAAGATTTTCATTTATCATGAACTATGATAAGATTTGTGATATGGAGAGCATTGGGCATTTAGAAGAGCTACTGGGCTTATTTAATTTGGATAAAGGCGTTTCTGCGCCTCAAATCCTTGAAAAATATCTCGAAAAAACTCTGCAGATAAAATTTCAACGGATCATTGTCACTCAGGAACCATTGAAAGAAGAATTCCTGCGTTATCATGAGGCATTCGTTAAAATACTGAAAATATTGCGGGCGACAGAGCAAAAACTCGAAATGAGTTTATTTTCCACAGATCAACTGGGGAAATTTTTTTTCAACCAGGGTGTTTATGCTTTATGCAAGGATAATTTTATGCAGGCCGGAGAAAAATTCCACGAGGCTTACAAAATCAACAGACATAACACCTTCTTGCTCATATATCTGGGCATCATTTTGACGATCAGAAAAAACTACTACGCTGCCGAAAAATATTTTGCCGATGCCATCCAGCGCGATCCGAATAATGATGACGCTTGGTTTTACGCCGCGGAAAATTTTTTTAAAGCCGGAAGTTACAAGATAGCCATCGAACACTTTGAAAAAGCCAAAAAACTGAATCCGGCCAACACTGAAATCGCTTTCCGAATCAAGGATTGTAAGGAAGCCTTATTGAAAAAGCCGAACTCCGCGAATAAAGACACTCTGCTTAAAAAAATTGTCCGTTATGTCCGCGGGGCTTTCGAAGAATAAAACAAAACAAGTAAAGGCCTTTGTCGCCTATTCTTTTTTCCACTTTACCCCGGCGGGGGTGTCGAGGAGGATGATTCCCTGTTGCTTTAATTCGGCGCGAATGGCGTCGGCCAGGGCGAAATCCTTGTTTCTTCTGGCTTTTTCACGATGGGCGATTTTTTCCTCAATGACCGCATCCAGCGGTTTTGCTTCCTTGTTTTCCAGAATGCCAAGCACCATGTTCAATCGACCTACAAAGGCGAGAACTTTTGCAGCATCTTTTTGACTCAGGTTGTTCATCCGCTGGTTCACTTCATGGATAACGTCGAATAAGTTTCCTAAGGCACCAGAAATATTAAAATCGTCAGCCAGGTTTTCAGTAAAAGCATTTTGGTTGGCTTCAATTAATCCACCAATTTCTATGGTGTCTTCACCCGCCTTCGAAATATTTTTCAAGGAAAAAATGAAATTCCGGATGCGGGCGAGCGCCTGGCCGGCCATTTCCAGACTGTCGAAGGAAAAATTAAGCAGCTTGCGGTAGTGGCTGGAAATGAGCAGGTAGCGGATAACCAGGGGATCATAACCCTTTTGCAGCAAGTCCCTGAGCGTATAAAAATTTCCCGCTGACTTGGACCTTTTTTTGTTATCCACCACCAGGTGCTGGCAATGGAGCCAGTAGTTGACAAAGGTCTGGCCGTTGGCGCATTCGGACTGGGCAATTTCATTTTCATGGTGCGGGAAAATATTGTCCACCCCGCCCATGTGGATGTCGAAGT
>JBAXOR010000181.1:0-3388 GCA_037133155.1 Chrysiogenales bacterium
TTTCATATTTTTCGTTGTTATTTTCAAGTCGCAGATGCAGTTCGGCTATTTCCTCATTGATCCGTTTGCGTTCAGCGGACCTGGATGAACATTTACTCAACTGGCTTTTCAGCTTTTTTTCACGCGCAAAAACATGATCGTAATTTTCTTTCAGATCCTTGATTTTTTTAATGAATTCACGCCGGTGTTCATAAAGGATAGACATATCCTGGATCAAATGGGTGATTTCCACCAATTTCTTGGCGCGAATAAAGCCGGATGCCCTTGATTTTTTCAGATTTTTAAATTCTCTCTTCAGCCGGTTCAGCTCTTCGAACTGGCTAAGAAAATTATCGCGCAATTCCTGTTTCTTTGATTCATCATAAATGTCTTCGCTGACGTCAATTACATCATCAATGTTTTTATGTCCATCCAGCACATCGCGGCCCAGCTCAATCACCCGGTTCAGAACGATATTGGTTTTGGACAGAGCCTTGATTACTTTTTTTTCTCCTCGTTCGATTTTGCGCGCTATGCTGATCTCTTCTGCACGCGATAACAGATTGACATTCCCCATTTCACGAAGATACTGCCGGACCGGATCACCGATGATTTCAGATCTTTCATGGCCTGTTTTGGTAACCTTTTTCGCCGCTCGCTTGACCGGCTTGATCTCATTTTCCTTTAAAAAATGTTTGATGAATTTCTGGTTTTTCCTAAACGCTTCATCGGAACCGAAAATATAACTGATCGCCGCAATTTCAATGATGCCGAAACCTTTCTTGACTTTCTTTAAAACGGCCTTCAATTCTTTGCGGAAATCGTTTAAAAAACTATTATATTCGGCAAGTTTTTCCTGATTTAAAATCGTCATTTTCCTCAGTATTTTTATATTCAGGGAAAGTAGATGGGCGCTAATCTCTTTTTTATGCTCAAGCAAATTGTTTTCACTTAAAAAATCCATGAAATATTCATGTTTGAGTTTTGCGTCATTGGCATTGGCGGTTTCAATCAATTCCCGGATAATAACTGATGAAACAGCGCTCTTGGCCACCTTGACTGCTGGTTTCATAGGATGAATTTTCCTGCCGGGTGGCAAAACCGCAGCCTTGCACTCAAGTTTCTTTTTCAAAATGTTCCTCCCTGGAACGCCTGCTCATGGTTTTCATCGACTCATTCTTTTGTTTCATCAACTGGGTGACTTTGGCCGTGTTTTTTTCTCTTTCGGCAACGGCAATATCCTGGTTGATCTGCCTTGTTTTAATTGTGGCCAGTTTTTTTTGAAAAATACCGATGCTGATGACGACATCCATCTCGATTTCCGATCGTTCCTTGGTAACCTGCGTTTTTTTGGAAAATATGTCATTAAGCCGGGCTTTTTCGGCAACGTTCAGGTGCCGGGTGATCTCGGAAAAACGAATTTCGCCGTAGCGCTCAAAACTGGCGAATAGCCATTTAATGATATCGCGGATGGCAAGGGTAGCCAAAAGTTCTTCGTTGAAAAATTCTTTGATCTCCGGAACAATTTCCGGGGCGCGTAGCAGCGCTTCCAGAAATTTTTCTTCCATCAGGCTTATTTTCAATGGCTGGTCAGCATGTTCCAGTTGTTTTTGGGGAAGGAGTTCCAGTTGCAAAAGTTCGGCGGAAATTTTAAAAAAAGCGGCTGTTCGCTGCAAATAATCATCACGAATAATCGGGTCGGACATTTTGTTTAGTGCCTGGAGAACCATATCCAGGCCTTTTCTTTTTTGAACCGGGTCATGAAATTGAAATTCCCGGGCCGCTTTGTTCAGCAGGAATTTAAAACCGTCCTCGGTCCTGGCCAAAACATCACGCATGGCTTTGGCGCCCTTGGCCCGGACATATTCATCAGGGTCCTTGGCGCCTTCTATAACCACGATGCGCGGGTTGACATTTTGTTCAAACATTTTTTCTATATTACGAATAGTGGCGGTTTCCCCGGCCGCGTCGTGATCATAAAAAATATAAATCGTGGCGCAGAAGCGATTCAGCAAATGAACCTGCTTCTCGGTCAAGGCGGTTCCCAGCGAAGCCGCCACATTATGGATACCAGCCTGGTACAATGAGATCATGTCCAGATAGCCTTCGACCAGAATGCCGGTTTTTTCTTCTTTCATAAAATTTTTACTTAAGTGAAAACCGAAAAGATGATGGCCTTTTTTGTAAATCGGGGAATCGGGAGAATTCAAATACTTGGCCGCATCATCATAAATAGTGCGGCCGCCGAAAGCCAGAATGGCTCCGGTTTCGGAAAATATGGGAAACATGATCCGACCGCGAAAACGGTCATAAATTCTATTTTTTTCATTTTTTATCAGCAGGCCAAGTTCCAGCGCTTTTTCCTGTGAAGCTCCTTTTATTTTAAAATGATTGCTGAGGCCGTCCCAGGCATTGGGGGCGTAACCCAGGGAAAAATGCTCAAGGGTATTCTTTTGCAGACCGCGATTTTCCAGGTAAGCCAGCGCCATTTTTCCTTCCTCGCTGGCAAACAGATTCTCTTTAAAATAATTTAAGGCCTGCTCATTAACCTGGAGGTAGTCGTCCTTTTTGACAGCTTTATAGCTCGTTTTTTCCAGGGGAATATTGAATTTTTCGGCTAAAAAATGCATGGCTTCTACAAACTCGAGGTTTTCCATCTGCTGGACCAGATCGAAGATATCGCCGAAACGGTTACAGCCATAACAACTGAAACTGTTCTTTTCCGGATAAACGAAAAAAGAAGGCGTTTTTTCACTATGAAAAGGGCACAACGCTTTATAACATTTGCCTGCCGGTTTCAGACTCACATAAAGCGCCGCCACATCGACAATAGAGATATACTCTTTTATTTGATCTTTAGAATCCATTAAAAATTGCGATATCTTTATCTATATTGCAATATTTTTTGCTTTCTGTCAACAAAAAAGCGCATCTTTAAAAAGAAACCAGTAAACTGACGCCAGCTTGCAACCCGCCCAGATCGATTTCAAAGCCGGTCGGCTTGACTTTGATCAGGTCATAACGGACGCTAAAATCCATGATAAAATGGCGGTTAATTTTCAATTCAAAACCGCCTTCATAAGCTATATTCCCGCCATTTCCGGTTACATTGCCAATTTCTGACTCTTCCTTGAAATGCACGTAGGTAAAACCTATTCCGGCGTAGGGATTGAAGAATCCCAAGCGGATGCTGCAGCGCAGAAAAGCGCTGGATGGCGTCAATGTCAAAATCGTTTCGTCTTCGGTTATGGTGGTTTTGGCAATGACCCTGAATTGGGAAGCAGAAAACCATAAATAGAACCCTTGCCAGACATGTAACCCCAGCCTGGCGCCATAGATCACAGCGCCTTTCTCATAGATTGTTTTAAGATTTGCGTCCCGGGGCTGATAATATCCGGCGTTGGGGCCG
>JBAXOR010000182.1:0-3337 GCA_037133155.1 Chrysiogenales bacterium
ATGGAGTGGGATCTGGCCTGGTTTGAAAAATACCTGAAATGACCGGTCATCTCCTTTGGAGACATCCTTTCACTATAGTCACACTATGGTTTCAGCATGTTCCTGAAGTCGCTGAAACCATCTAGTGTGACTATAGTTTGTGCTGCCTCTAGCCTCTCGTTTTTTCTTTCTACTAACTACTGACTACTGTCTTCTGTCTACTATTTAATCTTTTCCAGCAAGCGCATGTATGCCGGTTCGCTGCGCAGCCCTTCCAGGTCGGGGTCGTTTTCGATCGTGGCGCGGTCGCGCACGCCGTTTTCGACGGCCTTTTCCAGGGCGGCCAAAGCAGCTTTTTTTTCGCCCAGCCGGGAACGGACGCAGGCCAGGTTGTACCAGATCAAACCGCTTTCGGGCCGGATGAGGACAACGAGCTCATAAAAATCCGCGGCCGTTGTCATGTCGCCGCGCTGGTAGGCCTGTGTCGCGGACGGCACAGCCCAGGCCAAAAGGTAGCCCAGCAAACGTCGCGCGCCCTGTCCGGCGGCCGCTTCGCCAGCCTTTTCGGATTCGCGGAGCAGCCGCGGGACCTCCAGCTTGTCCAGCCATTGCCGCCGCTCACGGAAATCGGGGGTGTTCAGGTAGCCCTGCAGTGCCGCGTTGGTTTGGGCGAAGCGCTCCAGCTCTCTTTTCTCGGCAGCTTTCAGTTCTTTGCGGTATTTTTCGATCTCTTCGGGACGGTCCAGCCGGGCGGCTGCGGCCTCGGCCTGGGTCGTTGGGCAGAGGCCGCGAAAATCATCGGCCACGGCGAGAAATGCCTCATAGGCCTCGGGGCCATTCCCTTTCAGTTCGATGGCCCGGGCCCGTTCCAGCCGTTCCGCGAACTGGGCATTGATCCAGCCCTCGTCCCGTTGGTGCAGCCCTTTTTTCATGGTCTGGAGCTCTATCCAGGACAGGGCGTCCAGGATGGTGTCGCCGGGCGGCCAGGCGTGCCCGCCTATGAATGTTTCGAGCCGGTTCGTCCTGTTGAGGCCGTCCAAAATGGAGCCGATTTTATGCGACGGCCAGTAATTGAAATCAGAAATGCCGGTGGCGATGAAAACCGCGAGGTCTTTGGGCAGGGCGTCCGGCTTGGGCAAATCGGGCATGCTGCCGCAGATCGATATCGCGCCGGCCCAGGGTTTCCCCAGGAACAAACCGAACGTCAGCGCCACCTGGGCGCCGCCCGAGTGCCCGGTGCTGTACACCCGGCTGTTGTCGATGGCGAACCTCGTCTGCGTGTCGGTCCAGACGGCCCGGATGGCGGCGTTGATCGGTTCCCAGGGGCCGTTCTGCGAATTGTTGGAGCCCGCCAGGATATAACCGTATTTTTCGGCCGCGGCTTTGAAAAGGTTGACCGGGACTTTGCCCTGGGCCCCGGGGTCGAAGCAGTAGATGATCGGCCAGCGTTTATCGCGGCTGTAAAATGATGGCAGGTACAACGCATAACTCTGCGTCGCATCGGCCGCGCATACGACCTTGCCGACCACTGCGCCCCTGGGCAGCTCTTCGGCCGCCCCGGCTTTTGCCGGCAGCAGGCTGAGCAGCGCCATGGCCAGCATCGGCATTAAGCGTTTCATTTTTCCTTTGTTCATTGCTTTGCCTTTAAAAGACCTCGATCATTTTGAGAATGTCATATCTTATACGAATGGTTTTTTTCTTTGTTTCGTCTATCCTGAAACGCGTGCTACTGACTACTGGCTACTTTCTTTTTCTTTCCCTCGGTTCCCCTCGGGACAAATCATATCCACCAGGATAGGTGGATGATTTGTGCTGCCTATCGCCCATCGCCCATAGCCCATCGCCCCTCGCCTGTTTTTGTCCTCTATTCTCTAGCGCTTGATAATATGTTAAAATAAAGGTATGGGAAAGAAAGCGAACGGCAACGGGCTGCTGCTGCTGAAAAAAGACGACGAAAAAAAAGAGATCGAATTCGAACTGCGCTACCTCCTTTCCCTCACCATTCAGGAGCGTTTCCAGCTGATGCAAAATAAAAGCAGGGAAATGATCGCCTTATTGGAACAGAATGGACACCGAAAAGCTGCTGAGCTCCTTAAAAGAAAGTAAGGTCGAGTTTGTAGTCATCGGGGCTACGGCATTTCCGGTCTACGGTCATGCCCGCGCCACCCTCGATATCGACCTTTTCGTCCGGCCGGAAAAGGAAAATATCAAAAGACTAAAAAAAGCGCTTATGGATTTCGGCTATGACTTGATCGATATTTCTGAAGAAGACATGCTGAAAAACAAACTCCTGATCCGGCAATATGCCCTGGAAACCGACATCCATCCCTTCGTCAAGGGCATCTCGTTCGAAGATGTTTGGAGAAACAGGATTGGCTCCAAATTCGGGGATACCGAAGTTTATTTCCCCTGCCTGGACGACATGATCCGCATGAAGAAAGCAGCCGGCCGGACCAAGGATTTGGAAGATCTAAAATATTTGCGTAAGATCAAGCGGCAAAAAAAGTAGCTCCCCTTCGAGATTGTCTTCTGTTTTCTGTCCTCCTCCTCACCCATCACATGTCGCCTTCTTTTATTCTATCTTGTAGTCTTTTACTTTTTGCTTTTTTCTTCCTAACACTGTCACTAACACTAACACTGGATTTCATTGAATTTGGTGTTTGTGATTTGGAATTTAAATCTTACTTTTTACTTTTGCCTTTTATCTTCCCTATCGCCTATCGCCCCTAGCCCATAGCCTCAGTAATTTGACATTTTCCCCCCCCGTTAATTATTATAAAACCTGAAAAAAAACGCAAAGGGAAAACCAAAACACGCGGATGGCAGAATGAAAAAGAACAACATTGCCGAACTGATGAAAGAAATCCTGAAATTCCGTGATTGCCGAGACTGGAAGCAATTCCATGATCCCAAGAACCTGGCTGAAGCGATCGCCATCGAATCCGGTGAATTGTTGGAGCATTTCCTCTGGAAAACAGCGGCAGAATCCAGGAAGATAACAAAAGAGAAACGGGAGAAACTGGCGGCGGAGATCGCTGACATTTTGATATTTTCCTTGCTGTTTGCCCATGAAACAGGCGTGGATATCGAAAAAGCGATCCTGGACAAGATACAGCACAACGAAACGCGCTATCCGGTCGATAAAGCCAAAGGGTCGGCAAAGAAATATACCGAGCTGAAATGAGACTCTGGGCCGGGACTTCAAATAACTTTATCGAAGATACAATTCGCAACCAGATCGCCGAAAAACTGCGCCGGGCTAAAAACGGAATGAAAATATCTTGTTTAAAGACCAATGTCTCTTCAAAATTACAGCATCGTCCCCGGAGCGCCAATGAAGATTTCGCCGGGGGTTCGC
>JBAXOR010000183.1:0-3330 GCA_037133155.1 Chrysiogenales bacterium
TATTCTTCTTTTTGAAGTTATGGCAAGGGCGAGACGCGGACAGGTATTGCCGATCCAAGCAAAACGACCTTTGCTGATCTCCCGGAACTTCAATATTCGCTGGTCATGCAGGCGGACCCGTAATTCAGTCCTCAACTCTTTCCCTGCCAAGTCATAGTCCAAACAAATTCACATTTTCATAGTCCCTTGACTCTCCTAAAAACAAGTAATGCCGTTCCCTAAGCTGTATTTTTCAAAGGCGGGAAAGGGCTTGTCCTTCCGAGAATTCAATCTGCTTGGCTTGGAGGCTGGTTCCTGTGATTTTTTCCAAACGGGCCAGGGCCAGGCTGTAATCGCACAGGGCCCGCAGCTCAGTGCTCACGGACTGGCTGAAATCGCGTTGGTATTGCAAAACCATATAGCTGGTGCTCAAACCGGCGGCTTGGCGTTTTTCCTCGGCCGCCAGTTTTTTTTCGGCCAGTTCACGGGCAAACCGGGTAGCCTGGATGCGCTGGAAGCTGCTGGCCACGGAACGGGAGATGGTGGAAACTTCCAGGCGGATTTGCCGTTCCAGATCGAGACGGCGCAGTTGCGCTTCCCGTTGCTCCATCCTGGCCGCGGTATAGGCTCCGCGCGAAAAAAGTGCATTCAGGGGAATATCCAGTGAAAGATAGAGCGACCAGTTTTTATAAGTAAACTCCAGGGCGTTTTTAAAGGCGTCGGCCACTGCCCCGGGGATGACCCCGATCACTTCACCGGTCAATGGGTTGTTATCACGATAAAGGATCTGGGTCCCGGCCAAGCCTGGGCTCCAGTATTGGAAGTTGAGATTCAAAGCCGGCAGCAGCTGGTTTTTAGCATATCCCAGTTCCAAATTCGTGCTCTTAAGGGTTATGGCAGAACTCAGGTAGTCGGGCCGGTTAGCCAGCGCCTGCCGGAAAACTTCCCGGGTGTCCACCGTTCTTTCCTCGCGCTGCGGATCGTCGCCGGGACGGATCATGATGCCTGATCCTCCGTTTTCCGCCCCCAGGTTTATGGTGGAATACAATTCATCACGGCTATTTTCCAGCAAAGCCTGGGCTTCCAGAATTTCAGCGAGGCGGCTGGCCGTTTCAGCTTCGGCGCTCAAGATTTCAATTTCTGCGATTATACCCAATTCAGCCATTTTTTTATTTTTGTTCAGCAGGTCTTCTGCCAGCTTCAGGGCTTGTGTTTTTGCTTCCAGGTTGCGTTCGGCAAAAACCAGATTCCAATAAAGTTCCTCGACCCGGTAAATTATATCCAGCAGGGCCAGCTTCAATTCGTTGGCCGAGATGCTGCGGTTATTGCTGGCGATGATGATGTTCTTGCGGCTGATGCGGTCCCCCATGTCACGCAGCAGGGGCTGCACCAGCTTGAACAGCACCGCTCCCTCATAACGGGGATTGATGGTCTGGAAGCGCTGGTTGCTTTCGTACTGGCTGGTGTCAATGCTAAGGGTCAAGTTGCCGCCCAGCCAGAGTGCCTGGGTAATCTGTCCGGAAACTTGCTGGCTTTCAGCGCTGATGGCTCCTTCGGCTTCGATCCATGAATAGGATGGGGTATTGGTTTTGGCTTTGCCGAGCTGGAAAGACAGGGCGGGGAGGAACTTTTCTTTTGCCACCTTGAGCAAACCTTCCTGGCGCTCGACCTGCACGACCTTGATGCCCAGGGCGATGTTGTTTTTCAGGGCGATGGCCAGGCACTCCTGCAGGGAAAATGATTTTTCCTCAGACCCGAAAACGAGCATGCTGAACAGGACAAAGATAAGCAATAGAATAAAGAAAAGCCGTTTCATGCTTTCTCCTTATTTTTTTTCTTGCCGACTCCGGTCTCCGGTTTCCCGTTTCCCAGTCCTGTTTTTTCTTCGCTTTCCATCCAGCCATCCAGGAGGTGGATCACGCGGTCGGAGTAGGCGGCGTTTTTTTCCGAATGGGTGACCTGGATGATGGTGGTTCCTTCTTGGTTGAGCTTTTTGAACAGTTCCATGATTTCCTCGCCCTGCCTGGAATTCAGATTACCGGTCGGTTCATCGGCCAGGATCAATTTCGGGTTGATGATCACGGCCCTGGCCACGGCCACCAGTTGCTGCTGTCCGCCCGACAGTTGACTGGGGAAAAGGTCTTTTTTGGCGACGATGCGGAAGCGGTCCAGGGTGTCGGCTACCAGGCTTTTACGTTCATCAGACTTGACTTTTTTATAGAGCAGGGGCGTCTCCAGGTTTTCGTAGACCGTCAGTTCATCGATCAGGTGGTAGCTTTGGAAAACGAAGCCGATGTTCTGCTGGTGAATCCGGGTGCGTTGCTTTTCATTCAATAAGTGGATTGCCTGATCGTAGAAGTCATATTCCCCGTCTGATGCATCATCGAGCATGCCGATGATGTAGAGCAGGGTAGATTTTCCGGCTCCGGAAGGACCCATGATGGTCAGGAATTCCCCTTCGTGCACGTCCAGGTCGATATTTCTGAGCACAAAAGTTTTGACGAAACCGCTGCTGTAAAACTTGGTGATGCCCCGCAATTTAATCATGGCTGTTTCTCCCCTTTTTATTTTTGTCAGGTTATGGCTTGTGCTGTCCTGGTCAGTTTGGGCGACTGCTTTCATCGGCATCAATGCGGCGGAACATGACCGGGATGTTGTTTTCGGTCGGGGAGCCGATGGTCACCAGCTGCCAGTCGCGGTCGTGCTCGCGGATGACCTTTCTCAGGACCCGCACTTTTTCCTCGGAGGTGGGGTCGGCATTTTCCCAATTGACGATTTCCACCCGGTAATGCATCGTCTTTTTCCTGCCGTTGATGCGGACCTCAATTTCAATGTTTTGTTCGGCCTCCATGGTCGGGATCTGCAAAACTACTTCCTTCATTTTAACCTCCTCCGCTTTCTTTTATCTGTTCTTCAAGTTTCGGTCTCCGGCTTTCGTTTCCCCGGTCTCCATTCTTAGTTTTCCAAGGTTTTGAGCTTGTACAGCACCCGCCCGAGATAACCGGCTTCGCTGATTTCGGCGATATAGAGCCCGGGCTGCATGTGGGCGCTTGTCTTGAGGCGGGTTTCGGAAAGTTTTTCCAGCAGAGTCGAAGCTTCCCATTCGCTTTGGCTGTCGGCAAGCAATACCGGGGATTTTTCGCTGACCAGTTTCTGCAAAATATCTTTCAAGCTCATCGTTTACCTCCCGGGCATTTCTGCACGCACGGTTCACTTTGTAATAAGCAAAAATGATGCCAAGTACACGGGGTGACGATTGACTGAGACCGTTATGGGAAAAGCTTTTCCGGGATCAGGCCGTGGGTGTTCTGAGCCTGCCGCTGTGTACCTGTCCGCTATTGATACAGCCCT
>JBAXOR010000184.1:0-3322 GCA_037133155.1 Chrysiogenales bacterium
ATTTGACCTGATTGGTGTCTCCCTGTCGAGTGAGTTGAATTTCACCAATGTATTGCAGGTCCTTGACTTGAGTGGCATACCCTTATTTTCCTCTCAGCGGCAAAGGGGGTTTCCACTGGTGGGGGCGGGCGGAATCGCGGTGGCCAATCCCGAACCTTTGCGTGCTATTATTGATTTTTTCGCCTTTGGCGACGGGGAAGCCATTTTTCCAGATTTGATTGATGTTTTAAAAAAAGCCCGTAAAAGCAAGGTGCTGCGCCAGACGGTGTTAAAATCTTTTGCTAAGCTGGAAGGGGTATATGTGCCCGGCCTGTATCCTTTGAAAATAATTGGCAATTTTCTTGTCCCCGATCTCGGTGGCAAGAAAATCAAGAAAAGGATATGTCC
Organism: Chrysiogenales bacterium; assembly: GCA_037133155.1. Lineage (GTDB taxonomy): Bacteria > Acidobacteriota > Aminicenantia > UBA2199 > UBA2199 > UBA2199. The sequence continues at coordinate 388 of JBAXOR010000184.1, forward strand.
TGATTTAGACCAGCTGCAAGCAGAAACGGGAGAAATCGTGCCTATTTGCGAGGTGGTTTTCAACCGGTTGAACGTGGAACTCGCCCGCGGTTGCCCGCAGAACTGCCGTTTCTGCCAGGCCAAGTCTTATTACGCCCCTTTCCGGGTCAGGGATTTAAAGCCCACCAGTGATTTTATCAGCAAAGCTTTGGCCCGGACCGGTTATGAATCATTTTCGCTGTCATCGCTGAGCTCCGGGGATTACCCGTATTTGCAGGAATTGCTGCGGCAGATTCCCGCCCTCATCCAACCCGATATATCCTTTTCCATTCCCTCGTTGCGGCCAGCGACCCTGACTGAGGAATTGCTGGCCACCCTGGCCATGTTCCGCAAGACCGGCATCACCATTGTCCCGGAAGCCGGTAGTGAACGGTTGCGGCGCGTGATCAACAAGAATGTCACTGACCAGGAGATATTTCAAGCCCTTGATTTCGCTTTTCAGCACCGCTGGCAAAAAATAAAAATGTATTTCATGCTCGGACTGCCCGGCGAAAACATGGATGATATAGAAGCCATCGTGTTGTTGCTTGAGAAAATTCTCCTTATGGCCAAAGCCCGCCAGGCAAGGATCAATATCCATGTCTCTTTTTCCGCTTTTGTGCCCAAGCCGCACACTCCGTTGCAATGGGCCGGTCGTGACGCTATCGCTGTTTTGGAGGAGAAGGTCATCCATTTAAAAAATCGCCTGAAACGTTTTAAAAATCTGGATCTGGATTTTCATTCTCTCCATCTTGGCATAATTGAAACCATCCTGGCCCGCGGCGATGCCCGGGTTGGTGAACTTTTGGTCCAGGCTTTCAAATCAGGGGAAATCTTCACCGCTTGGGATGCCCATTTCCATTTTCCGGTTTGGGAAAAGTGGATCAATTCCTCGGCTGGAGATTTTCTAAGGGCTTTTCCCCTAACCACGGTTTTTCCCTGGGATTTCATTGATCTGAATTTTAAAAAGGAGTATCTGGCTGCAGAATACGGACGCAGCCTGTTGGCCCAGGTGACGGCGGAGTGTTCGCAGCAGGATTGCACCGCCTGTGCGGGATGTTTTTTCGGCAAAAAAATATTTCCATTGCCTGTAGCTGCTACCGATTCCGCGCTTCCTTCACCAGCACCGACTGTTTACCGGCGTTTGCGTATCCATTATCAAAAAAAAGCTGACTTGCGCTTCCTGTCGCACCTGGCCATGATGCAATACATTGAAAGGCTGCTGCGGAAATCGAGACTGCAATTTAAATTCAGTGGTGGTTTTCATCCGCGCATCAAGATGGCAGCACTGCCGCCGTTGCCAGTGGGCGCGCAGGGTTTCGCCGAACTGGTAGAGGTTTTTGTAGCCGGCGAATTCAGCGCAACAGAAATTCTGGCTTGTTTAAACTGTCGACAGCAGGATCTGCAGTTTGCCAAAGTCAATTTTGTGGTTGGTGACACGGCACTATACAAGGACTTGCAATTCATTGAATTCAAATTTGTCTTGCCGAAGATTCCGAGACCACCATTGGATTTTAGCGGCTATTTACTACCCGGAGAAAGTTTTTTGCTTGCGGGAAAAAATCTGGAACTGAAAATGGATTACGCGCACCAAGGTCAGGAGCGCTTCGCGCGTATTTACAAGCTTTTGGATCCGGAACGGAAGTGGACAGCCAATCTGAGCCGGACTGCCGTCAGCTTTAAAAATGAAAATTGAAATTTCCTCCCGGGCCAATCCGTGTTTGAAAGAATTGCTGGAGCGCAAAGAAAAATTGATTTTTTTCGAAGGCGAAAAATTAGTCAGGGATATCCTGTTGCGCGAACTTATTGTAAGCAAGCTGATTTTGAGCGCTGAAATGGAAAAACGGCTGCCTGAAATTTTCGCCAAGGTTGTTGAATACTGGCTGGTTAGCCGCCAGGTGCTGAAAAAAATCTCGGATTTGAAAACCCCCCCGGAGATGATTGCCGTTTTGGAGCTGCCGGTCAGGGAAATAGATTTCAAGTGCCAGAAAATTATCTTTGGCTTTGATAGTGTCCAGGATCCGGCCAACCTGGGCATGGTTTTCCGTTGCGCTTCTGCTTTTGGCATCTCTGCAATAGCCCTGGCCGGTGCCTGCGTACGCGCTAACCATCCCAAAGTTGTCCGCGCTGCCCAAACGGCACTGCTCGATATGCCTTTCCAGGTTTTTCCCAGCCTTGATGAATTGATCGCCAAGGCCCAAACCCATGGTGCACATATCTATGTGACCGGTTCTCACGCCACCGAAAAACCGCTGGCAGTTGATAACATAAAATTTCCTTGCCTGGTGCTTTTTGGCAATGAAGGCCAGGGACTGAAACAGAGCTTATTGCAGCGCTTTCCCCAGCTCCGCCTGGATCAGAAAGAACGCATTGATTCGCTTAATGTCGCCGTCAGCGCCTGCATCCTGATGCATGAAATAAAAAGGATTCACGGTTTGTGAAAAAGTCTTGGGCACAGTTCACAACCGCCTATTGCTATTTTAAAAAATATCCTTTAACATCCTAATTCTTGGGGGAAATTGATTTTCCTATTCCTATCAGTTGATTTCCCTGTCAGTCAGTAGGAGGTCTCATGAAGAAATTGGTGGTACTGTGCGTTTTTTTCGTCGAGGTGGCGCTACTCGTACCCCGGCCGCTGGCTGCGGAATTCGGCGTCAAGGGCGGGGTGAACATCTCGAAGTATGCCGTCACGGCGGACCCAGGCTACGAATGGATCAGTCGCAATCTGACGGGATTCATGGTTGGGGCTTTCTATACCTTCAGTTTCGGCCCGAAGTTCGCCATCCAGCCGGAGGCCTATTACGCGACCAATGGCGAGAAGGAGTCGTTCCCGGAAGACTCTTTCATTATCTACAAGGAGCGACTCAACTACATCCACGTCCCTGTCCTGTTCAAGTTCAAGTTTGGAGAAGGAGGC
>JBAXOR010000185.1:0-3319 GCA_037133155.1 Chrysiogenales bacterium
CATTCTTTTTGTTCGGACCCAGGGGAACCGGCAAAACCACCTGCATCAACCATCTGTTCAAAAATGTTTATTCCATAAATCTTCTGGATGAAGCCCTTTATCAATCCTACCTGAGAGATATCTCATTATTCGCCGCTGAACTCCGCGCCTTGAATCCTGGCAGCTGGGTTTTTGTAGATGAAATACAAAGAATCCCCAATTTACTCAATGAAGTCCATCGTTTCATGTAAGAAAAACAACTCAAATTCATTCTAAGCGGATCCTCCGCCCGCAAGTTGAAAAGCAAGGGGGTGAATTTATTAGCCGGACGGGCTTTGCTCAAGAAAATGTATCCTTTTTTACCCGAAGAGCTTGGTTCAGCCTTCAATCTGGATGAGACATTGACATACGGAAGCATACCTTTGATTTGGAATTCCATCGACAAAAAAGAGACGCTAAAAGCTTACGTGCAAATGTATCTGAAAGAAGAAATCAAGGGTGAGGCTGTTGTTCGCAATTTGCCCGGCTTCGCGCGTTTTTTGCCTGTGGCGGCAACCATGCACGGGCAGCTGATTAATGTTGCCAGCGCTTCCCGGGAAGCGGGTATTGCCAGGACAACACTCAGCGATTATCTTGAAATTCTGGAAGACACTTTACTGGTATTTAAATTGCCGGCATTTGAAAACAAATTACGCTATCGAGAACGAAAACATGCCAAATTGTATTGGCTTGACCCGGGGTTGGTTCGGGCGATCAACAATCGCTTCAGCGAAACAAGTCCGGAGGAAAGAGGCGCTGTTTTCGAGGGTTTTATCGCCGGATTGCTCAAAGCCTACCAGGAATATCGCGGCCTTTTCGACGAATTTTATTATTGGGCGCCGGCCAGTTCGCCAAATCTCGAAGTGGATTTCCTCCTGAAAAAAGATCGGAAATTCATTGCCCTTGAAATTAAAACAGGCAATAAGGTACATAAGGAACAACTCAAAGGTTTAAAGGCCATTGCCGGACTGCAAGGCCTTAAAAAACGAATTATTGTTTATCGCGGAGATAAAAAACTGCGCACAGAAGACGGCATTGACATCTGGCCTTTTTCTTTTTTCAATCAAGTGCTAATGGAAAATTCATTGTGGTTTTAATAACGGAAAACAGCCCTGAGTTTGCTGAATCAAACCCCTACAATATGTTGAAATGGGAATTTGACACTTGGGATTTAAGATGGGCGACCACCGGTCGCCCCTGCTATTTGCCTGGTGAAATCATCTTGAAAATTTTGCGGAAAATCAGAATAACTATTGCCTATAATGAAACTTAACGTTATAATTTTAGCATGGATGAATATAAATTCACCCTGTATTTTGAAAACGAAGTCTTGCACAAAAGACCATATCTTAAAAAAGAATGGTGCATTCAGGTTATCGAAAACCCAATAAAAGTCGAACGGCAAGAAGATAACCGCTTTCGCTTTTGGGGAAAAGTCGCTGAATTTGAAGGAAAGATTTTAAGGGTGGTTACCCTTGAAGATAAAGTTACTATACATAACGCATTTCTCGACAGGAGGTTTAAATTATGAAACTGAATTATTATCCAGAGACTGATTCCCTATATATCGATTTATCCTCTAAACCGAGCGCTGAAACCCGTGAGATCTCTCCCGGCATAAACCTTGATTATGACGACCACGGCGATTTGGTAGGTATTGACATTGATAACGCTACCAAAAAAATCGACATCAAAGAATTATTCTTAAACCACATCCCTGCGCAAGTTCATATCTTGCCTGTTTATTGACTGTGAATGGGACCTTCAATGAAATCTTTCTCGGTGCTTGACTTTGTCTGTATGAATTCCGATTTATTGAATCAGCATGGTTGCATGAGAGATAGGGAGAGATAGACAAGATTCCCGTTTTCAGCGGCATCAAGATGGCATTATTGGGAAATCCGTACTATGGTATATGCTGACGTCTCAAACAAAGAAGTCAAGCACCGTGCAGGATGACGGCTTTGATAAAGGCTTTGATTTTATATAAAATGCATTGCTTGTCGTCACATTACTTGGTAAATTGACGGCAATGTGGCTATAATAACGGAAAGCCAATGGTTTGATGAATCAAACCCCTACCTGGCCGGGCTGGGTAGCCTCTGTCCCTTCCTGATTTTTTTACAAAAGATACGCAAAATTTCTTTGGATTGCGGCTTCGGGATTTTCCACCCTTCTTTTCGGGCGGTTGCCAACCATAATCCCATTGCGGTTTGCACCTGCCCAATCGTCCGTTATGGTTTGTCGGAAATATGACTATAAGCAAGGTTGAGTTTTTTCGCTGTCTCGTGCAAGCGCCGATCCTTGGTCCAAAACAAATAACCGCTCAATTGCGCCGAAGCCAGCAAATGGACGTCAATCAAGCCCAGGCCTTTGCCGCCAAGGGCATTCTTTTCAATGTAAAATAGAATTTCCTCATCAGAAACTTTTTCCGCCTGAGGCAATGCCTGCAGCAATGACAATATTTCTTTGCGCTTGCGCAGATTTCCGCAGGCCAGTTCGCCTCTGACATACGGATGAACGGCGACAAGGCATTGATCCAAGAGACCGGCCAGGGGGGCATTGGCACTCCGGAAATGATCTACCCAAATAGATGTGTCGACCAGCACCATTCAATTTTCTCCCGGCCGCCGGCGGGGAACAGGACGGAGTTTTTTTTCACTGCCGCCCAAACGGGCCAGGCGGCGGCCGCTCTCCAGGGCGATCAAAGCCTCCAGTCCCAGCCGCACCAAAGAGGTTTTTTCCTTGATGCCGGTCAATTCCCCGGCCTTTTTTATCAATTTGTCATCCATGTTCAAAGTGGTGCGCATGTTTTTCTCCTTTATGCTTTTTTATATGTATTAATATGTATCAATTGTATGCATTTGTCAAGATGAAAATATTTTAGTCAAGGGTTTGATGAATCAAACCCCGTTCCCCTGGTCTCCGGCCACTGGCTCACCAACCGGCTGAATCTGAGGCCAGACGGAAGCCGAGGGTGCCGCTGCGGTGGCCCTGGTTACCCCCGTCGCGAACGGCTGAACGTATATGCCAGTTACCATGCAAGCCGCCGCTGCGAATGACGCGATACGAGCCCGATCCGGGCCCGGTGGGATCGGTCTGATAGCCGGCGCTATAGCCTCCATACCAGTCCTGGCACCACTCCCAGACATTGCCCAGTGTATCGTACAAACCCCAGGCATTGGCCTGCTTTTGGCCAACCGGATGGGTGGTTCTGCCCGAGTTGTTGTAGTACCAGGCAATCGAATCAATATTGCCATAGCGATCCCCGGTCGTGCCGGCCCGGCAGGCATACTCCCAT
>JBAXOR010000186.1:0-3308 GCA_037133155.1 Chrysiogenales bacterium
AACTTTGACAACGAAAATCGGGACAGATAAAAAGGAAAACATTGGTACCACCCATTACTAGGTCTTTCAGGGGCTTACTGGTCTTTCATGAAAGCACGGACCTGGCGGTAAATTCCGGCGCTGTTCAATCCGTAATGTTCCAGCAACTCTTCCCGGGAAGCCAGGGGAATGGATCCTTCGCCAACCGCCAGAGTAAGGAATTGGTGATGGTCCCGGCCGCGGCCCAAAAACTTTTTGTGTATGATGGCAGCGAAACCGCCGGCAATTGTTCCATCTTCAACAGTGATGATTTTTTCAATTTTGTCGGCCAGGGAAAATAACAATTCCCCGTCCAAAGGTTTGAGGTAACGGACATTGACCACGGTCGCCTCAATACCATCGAGGTGGGCCAGTTGCTCGGCCGCTTCCAGGGCGCGGTAAACCAACGGTCCGACGGCCAGGATCAGGGCATGACCGCCGCGGCGCAGCACTTCGCCGCTGCCTTCGGGGATTTCGACAAAGTCCTTGTCCAATAGCACTCCCCGCCCCGGCTCCTTGGGATAGCGGATAAAGACGGGCTTGGCCAGTTGCATCCCTGTATAAATCATGTGCTGCAATTCGTTTTCATCCTTGGGAGCCATGAGCACGATATCGGGAAGCGGATGGAGCAGGGCAATGTCATAAATTCCCTGATGGGTCGGCCCGTCTCCACCCACCAAACCGGCTCTGTCCAGGCCCACCAATATTGGAATGCGCATCAATGAAATATCATGAATGATCTGATCTATGGCCCGCTGCATAAAGGTCGAATACACGCCTATTACGGGTTTTAACCCGCCCAGGGCCAGGCCGCCGGCAAAATCGAACATGTACTGCTCGGCGATCCCGACATCGAAGAAATTGTCCGGGAATTCTTTTTGCACAACTTCCAGGCCCGTGCCCTCGGGCATGGCCGCGGTCAAGGCGACAATCCGCCGGTCGGATTCAACCAGTTTTAAAACCGTACGTCCGAATATTTCCGAATAGGAAGGACTTTTCGCGCCGTCAATAAACTTGCCGTCTTCAATATTGAACGGCGCCGAAGAATGATATGAACTGGGATCAGCGGCCGCCGGCACATAGCCCTTACCCTTGCTGGTCACGACGTGCAGTAAAACCGGAAAATCGTACTTCTTGGCCTCCTCAAATTCCTTGAGCATCTCGCGGAAGTCATGCCCATTGACTGGCCCGATGTATTTAATGCCCAGTTCATCAAAAAGCGATCCGGGCACGACCATGGTCCGCATCAAGACTTCAACTTTTTTGGCCACTTCATACATCGATTTGCCGACAGTGGGGATCGATTTCAGGATATTCTGGATCACTTCCTTCATGCGGATGTAAGGGCGTCCGGAAACCAGGTAATTCAAATGGCGGGAAATGCCGCCGACATTTGGAGATATCGACATCTTGTTGTCATTAAGAATGATAATCAGCCGCTGTTTGACCTGGCCGATATGGTTCAGGGCTTCCAGGGCTACTCCGCCGGTCAGGGCGCCGTCGCCGATGACGTTAACAATATGAAATTTTTCATCCTGGCGGTCACGGGCAATGGCCAGGCCCGAAGCGAAACCAAGCGACGTCGAGGCATGACCGGTGTTCAAAACATCATATTCACTTTCAGTGCAGTCGGGGAAGCCCAACAAGCCATCTTTTTTACGGATGGAAAATATTTTTTTATGACGGCCGGTGATAATTTTGTGGGTATAGCACTGGTGGCCGATATCCCAGATAATCTTGTCAAGAGGAGCGTCAAAAATCCGGTGCAGGGCCAGGGTCAGATCGACAACCCCAAGATTGGACGACAAATGCCCGCCATTGCGCGAAACCACCTGGACCAGTAATTCCGTGATCTCCGCTGAAAGTTCAGCTAATTCTTCCAGATTCAGTTTTTTGACATCGGCCGGGGAAAGGACTTTTTCCAGTAAAGACATTATTGACTCCGATAAAACATGTTTTCCAAAAGGCACAGGAAGGGAGGAAAATCAATTTTCAACTTGCGAATCAGTGCCAACGCCTCCAGATAATATTCATCAATTTTGGCTTTGACGGCCGGCAGCCCCAAATACAAAACAGCATTGGGGCTTTGATTGAACTGGTCTTTATTTAATTTTTTGCCGACTTTTTTTTCGTCACCGCTGATATCCAGCAGGTCGTCAGTCAGCTGAAATCCAAGCCCCATAGCAATGCCAGCCCTTTCCAGCAGCCACTGCTCCGCAGCGTTTAAATCGATTACCTGGGCCGCGGCCAATAAAGATCCTTTGATCAGCTCGGCCGTTTTCAGGCGGTGGATCGTTGCAATCGTTTGCGCGTCGCCCCTGAATTCCAAATCCAGGGCCTGTCCCTGGGCCATGCCCTCCTTGCCTATGCTGCGGGTGATGATGGTGATAATGGCTATGGTTTTTTCAGCCGGCAATGGGGCGGCGGCAATTTTTTCAAAAGCGAAGGTTAACAAAGTGTCCCCGGCCAACAGGGCTATTGCCTCGTTGAATTTTTTATGAACGGTAGGAAGGCCGCGGCGCAGATCGTCATTATCCATCACCGGCAAATCATCATGAATCAAAGAATAGGTGTGAATGATTTCCAGGGCCGAAGCCAACCCTATGAATTTTTCAGAATCCTTATGAAAAGCGTCAAGCAGGGCCAGGAACAGGAGCGGACGCAGGCGTTTGCCATTAACCGTCATGGCATAATGCATGGCCGCTTCCAGGGTGCCGTTTTGCGGTTCGATGCCTTTGAGGATTTCGCGGTTAACCGCTGCGGTCAGTCGCGGCAGGTAGTCATTCATTTTCCGGATCTTCAAAATCAGCCTCTTGCATATCGCCCTTGGCGTCTTTTTGCAGAATCTTCACTTTTTTCTCGATCTCGTTCAGTTCCTTCTTCATCTGGCTGCTGAGTTTCATGCCTTCTTCGTAAAATGCGAAACCTTCCTGTAAAGGCACATCAGGATTTTCCAGTTTTTGCACTATGGCTTCGAGTTTTTGCAGGGATTCTTCAAAATTAAGTGTTTCTTTTTTCATCGCTCACTCCTTGATTATTTTGGCCGCTATCGACCCGCGGGCAAAACGGATATTGACATTCTCATCGGCGGCAAGGGTTGCCGCATCCTTGATTACCATCTGGCAGCTATCGCTGGTAATGGAATATCCCTTGGCCAGGATATTTTCCGGATTCATGGCGACCAGCTTGGAAGCCAGTACCTGGGTTTTTTCCCTCTGCTGCTGCAGCCTTTCGGCAAAATGTGACCCGCTTTGCATAAACAGGTTCTCCACCTGCAGGCCTTTGTTTTT
>JBAXOR010000187.1:0-3306 GCA_037133155.1 Chrysiogenales bacterium
AAACCTGGATAACCAGGAAAAGTATCCCGGCCCGACAGCCTATAATTACGAGGGGCACTCCGGATCGGTCTTCATCTCCAGTGCCTGCTGGGATATCCGAAAAGCCATCGGCCAGAAGGAGGCCGACCCGCTGATTTTCGCAGCCCTCAATATCATGGCTGCTTACGCTCGGCCTTATACCTTTTGCACCCCCGGCACCGGCAATTTCTACGACTCGCTGATCATGGTTTCTAATGGCCGCTTCGACCGGGAAATCAATAGCGCCTTTGCCGCCCACGCCATGTTAATCGCCAGCGATACCCCCGACGGCCATCCGGCTTACGGAGGGCTCGATCTGAAAACCAGCAAGGAAACCTACGGAGATTCGGACAAAATCACCTTTTCACTCCAGAATTTCGCTCACGACCCGGTCAACTTGAAGGGCAGCTACTTTAAAATCGAGAATGAATACAGGAACAGTTGGAAGGAATTCTATTCCAGCGATAAAAATTTTCTCACCATCCAGACACTTTCATCCCAGGCCAAAAAAAATTGGGAATGGGACCGCTGGGACAACGAGCGGCAGAACAAGGCCGTATCGGGAAACTACCGGATCAAATTCTTCGCTCCCCAGGCCAGCGATGAGCCGATCAAGGTTGAATTCAAGATCATCCTGTCGGTGAATCCCGATATGCCGGATGGCCATCCGGCCGGAGGTGGCCTGACCCTGAGCGCCACTCAGGCCGAGTTTGGGCCGGGAGAACCAGCCGTTTTCACCCTGGGAAACTGGACGGGCAAAGAAGCCGACTTGGCCGAATGCTACTATATTATCGAAAAGCGTACTCAAGAACGCTGGCAGGAATTTTTCACGAGTAAAAAAGGTTTTATTAAAGAGCCTGAATTAGCCTCCGGACAGACCAAAAAGTGGCAATGGGGCCATTGGGATAACGAACATCAGGTATTGGGCTCTGCCGGCAAATACCGTATCCGGTTCAAGGCGCCACGTGTGACCAACGAAATGCTGCAGGCCGAGTTTCAACTAAAATAAAACCAGAACTTTCGGTTTCGCCTATCCCGAAAGCAGGCAGACCACTTATTTAAATTTCATGGGCCCTTGCGGATCGGCGGCATTACCGAACCAGATACACAATAGGAAAATCAAAATTATCGAACTGCCAAATGCAACTGGTAAAAAAGTGGCGGCTCAGATTGTATATGCGATCAAGGCAAAAAAAAGATCGGCGCCGAAGACGAAACCTATATCGAAGCGCAGCATTTGTCCTTCCTGATGCTTTTCCAGCCGGTGGCGGCCGACGAGGTCCCGCCCACGTCGATCCTGCGCGAGTTCATCGGCGGCTCCAGTTTCCACTACTGAAAGCATCATCCTCCAAGGATCTCTGGAATAAGAAAAGTATAAATATTTACTTTTTTTTCTCGCGTTTATTCATCGGCAACTGGAAACGGCGCACGCCGTCAAACTGGTACAGGGCATTGGCCAGAGCGGCGGCCGTAGGCACCAGGCCGATCTCGCCCACCCCCTTGGCGCCGTAGGGGCCGTGCTCGTCGGCGATCTCCACCCCGATCACATTTATCAACGGCACATCGTGGGCCTTCAAGGCATCGGGGTCAGGTCTCAAAAATAAAAATTATTCCAAAAACCATTACATTTTTCTGATCCGGCGCTTCATGACTTCCCCGGCCAGTTTTTTCGCTAAAAGCCGAGAGGCCTTGTCTGCTTCAATTTCTTTTTTGAAAATCCTCACCATTGCCGACACGGCCGCATAATCCATTTTCATAATCTCCCCTATTTGCTTCAGGCTGTTCGCCGTGTGCTGCCACAAACCGTAAAGCAGCAGCTTGCGATAAACGTTGCCGCGCCGCCGCTGCCATATCGCATCTTCCGCAATGCGCATGTCCACGAACATGATCTCCATAATGTCATCGGCATTTACAAGGCTCATATCACGAACATCCGGTTGTTCGCGTTCATCGATCATTTCACCGGCATTCTTCATCTTTTTAAATGCCATTCGCAAAAAGCCCACGCTACCAAGCAGCGAATTCTTTCCATATATCACTTCGGTGTCGATCTCTGTCCCATGCTTGGAATAGCCAGCCACAAATCTCCTGTACTCGCTTCTATTGCCATTGAACATGCCCAACAAATCATCTATCCTCAAAAAGGCCGGTTGCTTTGACTTTAGAGTGTAAAAACGGTAGCTGCTATACTCATATTGGGATGGCTCTTCTACTATTCCGGCTCGCACCGGGTTCAAATGAATGTAAGCGCTCAATATTTGCAGATATTCGTCCTTTTCAACCAATACCGCTTTATAGCGCCCCTGGAACACCGAGCCGACGATATCGTACTTGCGTCGGAACCAGTTGCTGTAACTGGCGTTCAGGTAATGCATGGCCTGGCTCAGGTTGCCTTGCGGTGTTTCAACTAGTACATGGTAGTGGTTGTCCATCAGTACATAAGCGTGAACCAGCAAGCGATATTTTTCGGCTGTCTCTCCAAGCTTGACCAGAAATTTTTCCTTGTCAGAAGGATAATTGAAAATAGCATCGCGGCGCTCGCCCCGGGCAATGACATGATAAAAAGCGTTTTCATATTCGATCCGCAATGGCCGCGACATGAGAAGATTTTATATACGACGAAACGAATTGTCAATATTTATTTTTGAGACCTGACCCCGGAGGCCTTAGCAAAATGCCAAGTCACCGCAGTGCAGCCTACGCTGACGCGCTAGCCCGTCAAGCCTCCTTCCGGGGCAGCACATTTCTTGTGTTCCAAACCGTTCTCGGCTGAAGCGGGTCAGCATTAACGCATGCCACATCATCTTGCCTATTTGGACTCGTTCTGACACCCATCCGCCATGCAGACTCACGGGAGCTTCTGCCACCATGCAGCAGCTTCAAGACACTTCATTCGGCAGTTTTGAAGAACGATTTTCAGCCGCTCACTTGATGTCTCGATGCCTGCTCCCATAACCGACTGTTGTTCATAGAGCTTGCAGGCCTCGTCTATCTCCGCCTCCCAGTCAGCCTCTTTGGCTCCGGAAGCAGCAAGGATTGCAGCCCTACCAAGGTGAGCCGGAGGGTAGTTGGGGAACTCGCGTATCAGCCTGTCCTTATACTGCAATGCACGAGCCAGATAGCTGTTCGCGTCCGTTCTTGTTTTGCATCGTCTGGCAAGATCCAGTTGAATACCGGCTACAGCGTTGTGGTATTTCGGGTGATTCGGGCAAAGAGAAACCGCTCTTTCCGCAGCGTTAAGCGCCTCTTCTAGCTTCCCAAGGTGCCCCTGGACAATAGCCAGTTCAT
>JBAXOR010000188.1:0-3280 GCA_037133155.1 Chrysiogenales bacterium
AGAAAACAAATTAACTTGTTTTTTAACAAGCTAACCCTGCTGCGCAGGATAAGTACCATAGAAACAAATCATCTTGTTTTTCAACAAGTTGATTTGCTTTAAGGTACTAATTTGTTTTAAGGTACTAAAAAAAACGGCAACTTTCCGGGTAAGAAATTTCCCCTTTCAACACGCGGTTGAGAATTTTTTGCGAAATGGTCAAATGCCCAGCTTCAGAAATTTTTTTATCCAGGCTGAACAGATCTTCTTCCTTGAAAATAGAACGTTCCTGATTGTCCATGATAAATATTTCATAAAAAATTTCGTTGCGGTTATTGCCGCTGGATTGGCATTCCGGGCAGCCTTTTTCCTGAAAAATCTGGTAATTACTGCCCAAGTTTTTGCTTTTGAATAATTCCTGAGCCGGACGCGGATCGGGTATTTTACAGACCGGGCAAAGGATTTTTGCCTGCCTTTGAAATATCAGCAAGCGCAAATTTTTCGCCAGATAGGAATAGGGAACTTCATATTCATTTTTCATTTTTTCAAAAATTTCTTCATAAGAGAAACCTTGAAGTTCAATGAACAATTTTCCCATTTCCACAAAATGCAAAAACTGGCTATCAAAATTTTTTTGAAAATAATCAAATAAAAACATGGAATCCGGTTTAAAAAAAAGCAAATTCTTATAAACCGCATTGGTCACATCGCTGCCTTGATTTTCAATCTGAAAAAACCTTTTGTTGCGCAATATCACGTCGTTTTCCACAGTGGCGATCCGTTCGGACACCAGGGTATTCATCAAGGCATATAATGTTTCATTGGCCTTACTGTAGGCTGGACCGGCCACAATGAACAAACCGTTGGGTTTTTCCAAAATGGCCCGCAAACGATCCGATTCGTCACTTTCCAGATTCAAATCCGTGATTTTTTTGGCGAAATCATCCAGATTGCTTAATTTGAAACGGATGTTTTCCTGGGCGGAACCGGAGAAAAAAATGACTTTAATTTTTAAATGGCTTAAATTTCTATTCAGGTTCAAAAATGATTCCTGAGCAGTGTTTTTTGTCGTTGGTTTGATACCGCAGATTTCCTTTATTTTTACGAAAAATTCTTTTGGGTTTTCGCTGAGTTGATGAACCGGGGAAAGCAATTCTCCATTGCGAAAGAAAATTTTGAGCTGCCCGGATTTGAATTCAAAAAAAACATCGGAGACTTTGCCTTGCACTGCCGATTTGATCAGGGAATTCAAGAGATTGAGATGACGGGCGCTGGTCAATGAAGTATAAATTTTAATGTCTTTTTCGCTGTTTTCCATGTTATGCAACATGTTTTCAATTTCTTCTTTGGGAGCCAGGTAAGGGATCAGTTTGAAATTTTGCAGCTCGCTCTTTTTTTTCAACTTGGGAAGCTCACTGATGGAATAAAAAGCGAAACGCAGCATGCGACCGCCGGCGATTTCCTGGATTTCAATGGGCACAATTTTCTGGTCGAGGCAGAAATCCTTGCCGATCTGGCGAATCAGGTCACTATCGATCTTGAGATTTTTCAAATCGATAGATTCCACACTTTTCTGATTCAACAAATAAAGCTGCAGTTCATCCGGAGTGACCAGCGACATCATGATCAGTACTTCCCCAAGTTTCTTGTTGACTATCCTTTGCTTGTCCAGGGCTGTGTCCAGTTGTCCGGTTGAAATTTTGCCGGCCTTGACCAAAATTTCACCGATCTTCAGATACTGGTAAGCAGACCCAACATTTGCGTCGGGAAGCAATTCCCGCGGACAGTTTTTAATATATTTTTTTTTGTAATCTTCAGAGGAATCGCAAAAACATTTCAGGCAAAAGGGGCAGGTTTTGGTCGGGTTGGCATGGTTGCAATCTGAAGCTGTTGAAGCGTCAAATTCGGCCTGACAATGCCAGCAGATTATGATATATGGTTCAGCCATGACCCATTTCCTATCGCAAAACCCATATTCTCCACATTATTTATAGCAAATTAATTAATTTAAATCAACAACTTTGTAAGAATCCATAATATATTGGACTCATACAATTGAGCATTAGCCTATTTTCTGTTAAAATATGGTTTAGTCAAAAGTTGCTGACCCGAAACGAGGAGTAAACAGCGATGGATGAAAAAGTTTTCGACGTTTCCATGATTTATATCCAGAACACATCGGCCAGCAACTACACCCTGGAATTTTATTGCCGCAACAAAAACATCAAACTGAATTTCAGCGCTGTCGAAGGTATTGAAATGATTGCCAAAATTCCCATGGAACTCAAAAGCTCTTTCGTGCAATTGACTGAAAATATGCCCAAGGTCTGGAACATGAAGATGGTCTATCCGATGAATTTTAAAATCAGCTACAGCGGCAGAATCATTATCGAATCAATATGAATTCGAATCGGTAGCCAGCTTTGAATCCATGATCAGCGAAGAAACCCTTAAAAAAATCAGAAAGATAGAAATCATTTCCCGGAAAGCGGCCCGGGATATCTTCGCCGGACAATACCATTCGGCATTCAAAGGCCGGGGCATGGAGTTTTCCGAGGTCCGGGAATACCAGTTTGGCGATGATGTCCGCTTCATCGACTGGAATGTCTCATCACGCCTGGGCCGGCTGTTCATCAAGCAATTTGTCGAAGAAAGGGAACTGACCATCATTCTGGCTATCGATCTTTCGGCATCCCAGCAATTTGTCTCCGGTAACAAGAGTAAAAAAGATATCGCCGTCGAATTGTCCGCCCTGATCGCTTTTACAGCCATGCTCAACAACGACAAGGTCGGGCTGTTGATATTTACCGATCGCATCGAAATTTTTGTTCCTCCCAAAAAAGGCCGCACCCATTTGCTGCGCCTGATCCGCGACATCATCGAATTCAAACCCCGGGGCCGGGGCACCGCCATCGGCAGCGCCATGGCTTATCTGACCTCGCTGCTGAAAAAGAAAGCCGTGGTTTTTTTAATCTCCGATTTTCTTGACGATAATTTTGCCACGGCGCTGAAAATCGCCAGCCGCAAGCACGACCTGATCACCATCACTATTGCCGACCGCCGTGAGCTTGAAGCGCCGCGGCGGGGAATATTTCAGCTCAAAGATCTGGAAAGCGGCGAAGAATTCAACGCTGATTTCAGCCGCTCCTCTGTCCGCTTTGACTATCAAAACATCAACAGTACCCGCTCCGCTGGCCTGGCCGACCTTTTTCGCAAGTACAGCATCGACTCCGTTACCATCAACCCGGAAAGCGATTATGAAAAACCGTTGTTTGATCTGTTTTTAAAACGCAAACACAAG
>JBAXOR010000189.1:0-3279 GCA_037133155.1 Chrysiogenales bacterium
GCCGTGCTCCAGGGCCAGAAGCGGGTTCCCTGTCCCCCGGCCATGATCAAGGCAAAGTGATTTTTATTCATGTTTTATAATTATCATATCCCGGCCCTGAAAACAATTGGGCTTATCCTTGTTAATGAATCAAATTTGCATTCTAAAATCATCCATGTTAATTTTTATTTGACAATTAAATAAGCAAATATCAGGGAGGTCAAATGGCGCAAAAAATTGAAAAACCAACGGTTATCAAGGCTGCCGGCACCAAGGGAAAAATCATTGAGGAATATTTCGGCTTGGTAAATTCGCATTCAGCGCAAGCCAGTATTGCCGTCATGCGCAGTCATTCGGGCTGGCTTGAGCCCGGGCAGAAACCTGATTTTGATGAATATACAGTGGTTTTAAAAGGCATGCTTCATGTAAAAACCCAGGGGGCGGAATTTGATGTCAGGGTCGGAGAAGCGATCTTGATTCCCCGCCAGGAATGGGTGCAATACAGCACACCGGGACCAGAAGGCGCCGAATATGTGGCGGTTTGCCTCCCGGCTTTTTCCCCGGAAACCGTGCATCGGGATACCTGATCTGCAGCGGCATAAATATAGTTTTCAAATAAGGGACCCTGGATTTCCGATTTTATCCCCATCATCAGTTGTGTTAAAATAGGATTGCCATGCTGAAAAAACTTTCTGTTTTATTGCTGATTTTGGCGCTGCTGCTGCCGCTCCGGGCTGAGAAAAAGAAAATAAAATTATTCCAGGACATAGCCATTGTTTCAGCCGTAACTTGCGTCTATGTCCTGGTCCTGTCCGACACGCGCCGGCGCATATTCCACGAAGCCTCAATTGAAAAAGTCTGGCAGAATTTAAAGGATCCCATCAACAGCGCCATCCAAGGCGGAAAAAGGGATCATAACAGTTTCTGGATCAACTATGTCGCCCATCCGGTCAGTTTTGCCGGTCTGGGTTTGTATTTGAAAGAGCGCGGCTACGACAATGGCGGAGCGCTCCTTTTCAGCCAGATACTGAATATTGTCTGGGAATATGTGATCGAGGGCAGCATGTGGCTGCCTTCAGGGAAAGATTTAATAAATGATTTGTGCGGTTCACTGGCGGCCATTTATGTACTGGCACCGTTGTCCGATTGCGGTGAAAAAAGAATCGCTGCCGGCGACCGGCGCTGGGGCAATTATTTCCTTTACTATTTGAACCCCTTTAAAAAAATCAACCGCCTGATTTTTGGCCGGCAACAAAATTCGGCCGGGTTATACGTTTTCCCGGCCCGGGGCGGTTTTATTGCCGGACTGCACTGGCAAAGGTAATAATTGCTGCTATTTATTCCCCAGGCCTGGTTGCAGATCTTTTCTTTTTTCCACAAAATACTTGGGGATCAGAATTTTGCCTTTATTGGGTTTTATTTTCCCGTCCCAAAAAGCACCTTCCGCAATAACAATTTGCTGGCATATGATAGTACCCTGGATGTGACCGCTGCTCCTGATTTCAATTTTGGCGGTTGCTTTGATTTGGCCTTCCATGCGGCCTTCAATAATCATGTTTCCGGCTTTCGCTTTGCCTTTGAAACTCCCTTTTTTCCCGACAAACAGCAATCCGCCAATATCTATATTACCGGTTAATTGACCCTCCAGGTTTAAATCGTCTTGACCCTGGATTTCACCGGCTATGAACGTGGCCGGGGTAATAGTGGTTTTCAGCCCGGGTTCAGGAACTATGTCTGTAATTCGTTGGTTTTGCATGTTTCTCCTATAGGGGAAATCCCTTTTATGTTAGTCGTTTTCAACCAAGATAATTGCATTTTGTCCATGCTGAAAAACTGCCTGAACAGGGCCGGAGTTACGGCCGGTATTACTTTTTTATGGACGCCTGCTCTCCGGGAAAAAAAATTGATCCCAGTGCTTAGTTTCCCGGCCAGCAGGTTCCGGATTGAAAATAGCTTGGTCATTTTGTGTTTGTAAATTCTAACACAGTATGGTAAATAAATCTTCTAGCCATTCCGAACCGAAGATTTCCCTACTTTGCCGGGGATGATTTGGTTCCAAGGAGAAACGTATGAATAAATTTCTGCTATGGTTGATATTGCTGGTCATTTGCTGGCCGCTGGCTTTACTGGCCATCCTGTTCTATCCGCTGGTCTGGCTCATTTCCCTGCCTTTCCGCTTCCTGGGCATTGCTGTTGGAGGAATTTTTGAACTGCTCAGGGCTTTGATTACTCTGCCTGCCAGGATTTTGCGCGGCCCCCGGTCCCGCTGAATTCAATTTTTAGGAGGAAAAAAATGTTTAAAAAAAATCAGCCATACGGTAAATCTGCCATTGTTGGATCAATCCTGCTTTTTTTATTGCTGCCGCTGGCGGCGCAGAACGCTTCAGTGACCGATAAAAATGATGAAAAAGAGTATTATGAAAAAGTTGTAAAACCGATGTTTAAGGAATTGTATAATCTTGATTTGAATATACGCGAATACGATTCAACTGTCGGATTTGAAGCTTATTCAAAAGCCTTATGGGAGTTCAAAACAAAAGTAATTGGGTTACCAATTGCGCCTAAAAAAACAATTGGAATTCCTGAGTTGTTAAAGGTTAATAATAAAGAAATTCTTTGTTCGTTAGTTAGGGGGTTATTTGATACTGATGGAAATATTTATTTTAGATCTCAAGGGATAAATAAGTCCTATTACCCCGTAATTAGTTTTACAACTATATCTAAATTACTTGCTGAGGACTTAAATGAAATTTTGATTATGCTTGGGTTTAATTCGAATTTGTATTTTGGTTCAAAGATCACTAAAAAAAATCCGAGTCCAAAATATTCAATAGTATTGTATGGTTATGCAAATTTTAGGCTCTACAAAAAATTAATAAACACAAGGCAACCTAAAAATATTAACAAGCTGAAAGTTTGGGGAGAAAAATATAAGTAATATGGCTGGCATAGATCAGTGGTTAGATTGCAAGGTTGTGGTCCTTGAGACCCGAGTTCGATTCTCGGCGCCGGCCTTTAATATTTGTTGTGTGGTTTTATGAGTGAACAAGATTTTCAACCAGTGAGAGGAATGCGAGATCTTGTAGGGTCTGACGCAATGATTCAAGAGTTTATTGAATCAAATTTTTCAAATGTTTTTGCTTCATTTGGATACTATCCTTTGTACACTCCTGCTGTGGAGAATTTTGATTTATTCAAAGTAAAAGGTGCAGCTGGCGAAGCAATTAAAGAAGAAATTTATTATTTTAAAGATAAAAGTGAAAGAGAACTTGCACTACGTTTTGAATTCACTGCTTCTTT
>JBAXOR010000190.1:0-3243 GCA_037133155.1 Chrysiogenales bacterium
ATCCGAGCGGCGTGGCGGTTCTTAAAAACAAGCTTTTTGTCACGGAACCTATGTCGCTGGTGGAGATCGATATCGCCAAAGCCCAAATCATCAAGCGTTATGATGTCCCTGGCTCCATGATGCTCAACGATATCGCCGCCGATGCCAAGGGTATCATGTATCTTTCCGATTCAGCCAGGGGTATTATCTATCAATTCAACAAAGGCAGGTTCACGGAATGGCTCAAAGGCCCTGAAATCAGCCGGCCCAACGGCGTCTATGTCCATGGGAAAAAACTGTTCTGGGGCAACAACGGCGACGGCAAATTGAAATCGGTTGACCTGAAGACGAAAGCGATCAAGACCCTGGCTGCCTTCGGCCCGGGAATCATCGACGGCGTCATGGTCGAAGCCGATGGCAACATATTGGCCACCCATAACGAAGGCCGCCTCTTCCGCGTCAGCCCTGACGGCCGGGTGAATTTGCTTTTGGATACCACCGTCATCGGCCAGAACCTCGCCGACTTCACCTTTATCCCCGGATCGAACCTGCTCGTTTTCCCGACCTGGCTCGACAACCGGGTAACGGCCTTCCGCCTGGGCAAGGCCGAATGAACAGCAGGCAGTTCAAGGAGAGGTCTATGAAAGTTCGAAAAAAATCAGACCCCCAGTCCCGGCGGGAATTCCTCAAGCAGGCCGGGTGCGCGGGAGCATTGATGTGCCTGGGCGCCGGCAGGCTTTTTTCATTGAAGAAAACGAACCTGGCCAAGGAACCGGAAGCGGGTGCCGCTTGCCAATTCCGCAGCGTGTCGGTTGCGCATATACCTGAGCTCAAGGCCTGGATGGACCAGCTGGATAAAGCCGGAAAACTGACCGCCAATAAGACCTGGCGCCGCTATATAGGCTCATTTCAATACGCGCCGCCCCCCGCACTAGCCAATGCCCGCTCGCTCATTGTCATGTCCACGCCGTTGAAGGTCGCCAAGATCATCTTCAACCAGGCCGGACGGAAACACACTGTCCTGATCCCCAGTGGCTACGTCGATGACGGCCTGAAACTGGCCGATTATCATAACATGCTCTACCAAAACGGCATCGTAACCCAAGGCAGCAAACTGGAGCGGGCCAGGCTGCCGCTGAAACAGTTGGCGGTGCGCAGCGGCCTGGCCACGTACGGTAAAAACAACATCACCTTTGTCGAAGGTTACGGGAGCTTTCACCAATTGCTGGCTTTTTATTCCGAGCAACAACTGGATGACCATTGGGGCCGGCTGAAGCTGCTGCGTCTATGCAAGGGCTGTTCAATCTGTATGAAGGAATGCCCCACCCGGGCCATCGCTGAAAGCAATTTTGTCATCGACCCCGAAAAATGCATTACTTTGTACAACGAACTGCCGGACCCGCTGCCGGATTGGATCCCGGCCAACGCCCACAACGCCCTGGTCGGCTGCCTGAAATGCCAATATACCTGCCCAGGCAACGAGGACCTGAAAAACAATGTCTGGGACCTGGGCGAAGTCAGTGAGGCCGAGACCGCGCTGCTCCTCGAAAACCGGACCGATGCGGAAATCGAACGCTCGTTGCGCGCCAAACTGCAGCGCATCGGCGGCGGCGGCGACCTGCCCTACATCGCCCGCAACCTCAAACTGGTTTTGAAGGCGCAGAAAATTATATAAACTGAATGGCTCAATTCGCCTACCGGCACACCGGCCGGATTACCTGGATTGGAAAAAGGAGGAATAAAATGGAGAAATCAGTGTTCGCAGGTTTTTTAGTATCTTTTTTTCTGCTTAACAGTTTTATTGGCGCCCAGGATAAAAATGCCAAAATTGAAACGGTCAAATTAACTGAGAATGTCTACAAATTCGTTTTAAACGATATTGTGAATGTGATCGCATTGGTCGGCCCTGATGGCGTCCTTCTCATTGATTCCGGGTTTGACAAGAATCCGGTCAATGGGTTCATCAACTCCCCTGCCGCCATAAAGGAAGAGCTGAAAAAAATCGGCAACGACAGTATCAAGTATATCATTGATACCCATACCGACAGTGACCACGCTTACGGCAATGCCGAATTGGGACAAAATGCGACCATCATTGCCCAGCAACTGGGAAGGGACCGCTTGTCAGGAATGCCGCAATTCCCGAAAAAAGGACTTCCCAACCTGACTTTTCAGGACTCCTTACAACTTCATTTCAACAACGAAGAAATCAGTGTTTTCTATCTTCCCGGGCACACAAACCATGACATCGTGGTTCATTTCAAGAATGCCAAGATCGTTTGCGTAGGCGATCTGATCATCCCCGATTCATTCGGTTCGATTTCGCCGACCGGCAATGTCTATTTGCTGATCAAAGCCATGGATGTTCTTTATAAGCGCTTTGCCGATGATGTCACTTTTGTGGCCGGACATGACCGTAACCTGCAAAAAAAAGATCTAATACCTTATAAAGATATGATAGAAAAAACGTTGGCTGTCATTGAAAATGAAATCAAAAAAGGAAAAAGCCTTGAACAGATGCAGAAGGAAGATATCCTCAAGAACTGGAGAAAATGGGATGGCGTTTTGTTCAGGGAGCTCGATGCTAATGGCTGGATCACCATGATCTATACCCATATCATCAAAAAATTAAAACCCTCGGCCGCTGAAAAACTTGGGAATATTTTGAGGAAGTCCGGATATGAACCGGGCAAGAATGAAATCAAGGTCCTGCTGGGCAGGAAAACCAGGTACTATTTCGTTGAAGCGGAATTTAACATCCTGGGATATAACCTGATCAACGAAGGGAAATTGAACGACGCGATCGAAGCATTTAAAATTACGGTTGGGCTGTACCCTGGTTCGTGGAATGCGTATGACAGCCTCGGTGAAGCATACGCCCTGGCAGGCAACAAAGAGCTTGCCATTGAGAATTATGAAAAATCGCTGAAACTGAATCCTAATAGCCCGAGCGGTGCCAATGCCTTAAAACAATTAAAAGCAAAAACCAATTAAATAAAACATTCGGAGGTATCGATGTCCAATCATTTTAAAAAGTACGTACTTTTCCTGGTCCTGGCGGCTTTGCTGGCATGGCCGGCATTCATCCCTGCCCAGGATTTTAACAAGGTGCAGATCCGAACGACGAAAGTGGCCGAAAACATCTACATGCTGACAGGCGGCGGGGGAAACATCGGCGTCAGCGCCGGCGCCGACGGCATCCTGCTCATTGACAGCCAGTTCGCCCAGCTTTATGATAAAATCAAGGCTGCCTTGGCCGCCATC
>JBAXOR010000191.1:0-3239 GCA_037133155.1 Chrysiogenales bacterium
CGTCAAGATAGCCTACCAAACCCGAAAGAATCACATAGTCGAATTTCTCGTCGCTTTTGAAAAGCTCGGCAAATTCCTGGAAAAATTCGAGTTCCGGATGCTTGGCGCGCGCGATTTTTACAAAGCGTCCGCTGGCGTCGATGCCAACGCCCCGGGCTGGTTTAAGCGCCGCCAAAAGATCCCCGTCGCCGGAGCCGACCTCGAGTATCCGCGCGCCTGCCGGTATCAGGAAACGGTAGGTGTCGATAATTTTTTTATAATAGTAGCTGTTTTTTTTCTTCCAGCGCGCCCTGACCCCGGCTTCATCGTCAAACGTGGCCTCGACTTTCTTCAAACGTTTTCCCAATCGATTATCCAAGTAATCTCCTTATAAATAATCCCGGGATAATAATATATGATTTTTTAAGAATAAGGTAGGGGTTTAATATTTTGAACCCTACATTAAAATCAATATACCTGACAACGGCTTTTATTGTTGCTATAATCCAAACCGGACAAACGAGGTGAAAAGCATGGCGCCAAAAATTGTCGACGCCGGTTTGGTGGAAAAACATTTTGATGAGCTCGCCGATTCATATGACAAAATAAAAATAGAGAAAAACCGTTATTACTACCAATCATTGATCCGGGCTGTCCGTGAAGTTGTCCCGCCCGGAAAAAGAATCCTTGATATCGGTACCGGTACCGGCGAGATTTTAAATGCCCTTGCCCCTGGCCAGGGCAGCGGCATCGATTTAAGCTCCGCCATGATACAGAAAGCACGGGAAAAATTTCCGCAGCTGCGATTTTTTACCGGTTCTTACGAAAACTTGGACCTCGGCAATCAGTTCGATTTTATCCTGTTGCTGGATGTGATCGAACATCTGCAGGCACCCGAAAAACTTTTTAATAATTTAAAAAAATTCTGCCGGCCCGAAACGCGAATCGTGCTGACCATGGCCAATCCGGCCTGGGAGCCTTTTTTGCATTTACTTGAAAAATTGAAATTGAAAATGGCCGAAGGGCCGCACCGGCGCATCTCCCAAAAAAAACTATTGGCTTACGCCGCCCAGGAAAGTTTTACTGTCCAGTCCGCAGCATCTTTGATACTGCTGCCGGTTGCCATCCCTTTTATTTCCCGTTTTTTCAATGAGCGGCTTGCTAAACTTTTTCTGCTCAGAAAAATGGCCCTCATCAAACGCTATGTATTCAAGTGCGCAACGCTTATTTGACCGGCAGTAATTTTTAACATTTGCAGTTACTTAAGCAAATTCATCGCAAACTGAGTAAAAAATATTTTCTTATATGGTTGATGCGGGATTCTCAGAACTCGACCCCGAATTTGTTTTTCAGGGCCAGGGCGATGATCATGGTCAAAACCAGGTAATAGACAATCCAGTGGGCGTGCAGGCCCAAAAAGTCGATGCGGCGCGCCGGGTATTGCAGGGAAATGTATTTCAGCGCCGGCGCCGGCGCCAGCAACTTTTCAAACGGGTAGATGAAATGCGCCCAACTGGAAGCGGTCATTTTTTTGTTGGACAGAGCCGGCACATTTTCGCCGATCAGCAGGTTTTTATGGACCGTTGTTCCGTTCACGTTGATGGCGATGGCGCCGGCGCTATTTTGGTTGGCCCGCAGTTTCCAGTTCACTTCACGTAAAGCGTTGATGAACACCGGATTCATCCGGGTTTGAAAATGGGGGTCATCCTGAAGTTCGATAGCCAGCTTGCTGATATCCTGGTTGAACCCGGCCTTGACCACGATGTCTTCATCCACCCGGAAAGGGCGCATACCGTAGCGGATATCCATCTGTACAAACAGCAGGAACAATAGGGGGAATACCAATACCAGGGGGACAAGATTTAAAATGAAGTATTTGCCCGTGTAATAAAGGCTTTTGAAAAAAGAAACGATAATGACTTTCCAGAAATCCCGGTAGAGGCGGATGGCCAGGATATGGGCCTTGATCTGGTTCTTGGTAGCCGTGACTTTTTTGGGGTTGGAAACGGCCCGGTAAACGGCCAGGACAAACAGCGAAGTCAGCAGGCTGAGTAACAAGATACCCCAAAAAGGGGGCAGCTTTTGCAACGGCCAGAGGAGCAGGTCGCAGCCCCGGGTCAGGGAATAATTGATTTTTTGCGCCATCTAAGAAATATAGCCCAAACCGCTCAGTTTGTTGGCCAGTTCTTCCTTGTTGTCGTTGCTCTTGATTTTCTCGTATTCCTTGTTGATCAAATCTTCAACCAGCTCTTCCAGGGAAGAATAGCCGTGAAAGGCGATGATTTCATTGGCTTTTTGTTCGGCTTCCTTGCTAAGTTTGACTTTGCATGACATGTTTTTCTCCTAACCCTGCTGCGCAGGATAAGTAACTTAGAAAGCAAATTATATTGTATCATGTTAATTTGCTTTAAGTTACTAAACTAAGGCTTTTCCGGTCATTTGGGCCGGGGTGGCGATGCCGAAATATTTCAAAATAGTAGGGGCGATATCGCGCATATCAGGAACCTGGCGCTGAATTTTGAAATTGGCGATGAACGTGGCCGGGACTTTCTTGGGATCGACGCAATGGTCGCCCGACCACCAGTTCAGATTGTCGCTGACAATTTCCTGACTGAGTGAACCCAGTGCTGATGTATCACTGATGCGGTAGCCGCGGTCAAAACCCAGGATGATGTCCGGAGCGCGGCTGATAAAGTTTTTCGAGAAATTATCTTCCGCAATATAGGCGCAGGAAATAACCTTTTGGCCGTTTTTTGGGTCGCTGAGCGTTTCCAGCTTGCCCTTGATCTCTTCGAGCAGTTTGCGCCGCTCAATGGTAGCTACCATGCCTTCTTTTTCCCGGCCTTTTTGGTTCAAGTACAGGCCGTTCAAACCCAGGGCGTAGGCTTTGGATGCGGGCCAATCGGCGTATTCCAGGATGGAAACATCTTCGGATATGTCGGCGCTGGTCATTTTCAAATAACCTTCTTTGACCAGCCAGGTATTGACATTGACGCCCCGGCGGAAAGGGCCGAACCCATGGTCGGACATGACCAGAACCGGGATGCCGGGGTCGATGCTTTTCAGGGCTTTGCCAAGGACACGGTCGAATTTTCGGTACATTTCATCGGTAATATAAGCGAATTTCCTGCTTTCTTCAGGATGGTAATATGGATGTTCTTTGTCATTCAACGCCCAGAACATGTGCTGCCCCTGGTCCAGGGACGAAAAGTAGAAAAAGAGCAAGATATTACACCAGCAGTAAGCCAAGGAGAAGAAGA
>JBAXOR010000192.1:0-3197 GCA_037133155.1 Chrysiogenales bacterium
ATCTTTTGGGCGGGGAACTCGTGCCGCTGCATTCCCGAATGCTTGGCATCTATGGCGGCCTGGCCCTGACCATGGTTTGCGGCTTTGCATTGTGGTACCGGTATTTATGCCGCCGGCCCGATTTTGCTTTCCTGAAAACCGGGCGCGGAAAATTCCTGTTCGTTATCCTGGTCGTCCTGGCGCTGCTGACCCTTTCGATTTCGGTCAACCGCGCTTTCTCGGAAGATGAGGTCGAGCATATTCACGCTTCCTGGTACGTGCAGAACGGCCAGGTGCCTTACCGCGATTTCTTTGAACAACACCATCCGCTGTTCTGGTTTTTGCTGGCGCCGCTCATTGCCATCTGCGGCGAAGGGTTGTTGGTGCTGGCAATTTTTCGCCTGTTGATACTACTCATGGCCGCGGGTATCGCCTGGCTGACCTGGCGCATCTCCAGGCTGGCGGGAGGTAATGCTGAAACGGCCTGGCTGGCCGTGGTCATTCTTTTTGCGAATTTTCTGTTCATCCCTTGCGTGATGGAAATCCGTCCCGACATTCCCATGGTGTTGCTGGCCCTGGCCGCGGTGGAACGGCTGTTGGTTTTCATGAAAGAGGAAAAACCAAAGCAACTGCTTGCGGCCTCATTTCTGGCAACGCTATCTTTCTTGTTCCTGCAGAAAGTTATTTTTTTGTTTCCGGCCGCGGCGGTGCTGCTCTGCATCTGGCGTTTGCAGGGCAAGATTTCATCCACACTTTTCTGGGAAACCGCTGCCGTTTTTTTGCTGCCGCTTTTTTTATTCGCGGCCTGGTTGTTTTTTTCGGGCTCCTTCCGGGATTATTTTTTGTGCAATTGGTTGCTTAATGTGAAGCGCCAGGGAGTCTTTTCCCTGTGGTTGGTCATTGGCCGCATGGCCCTGGTCAACATCGTTTTTTGGCTTTCCCTGCTGCCGGCACTGGCTCACGCTCTTCGATCAGAAAAGAGTCCTGCGGCCATGAAGGTTGTAGCTTGGTTCAGTTTTACGGCCTTGGCCGCGCTGTTTTTGCTGCCCAATCCCGCTGACCGCCATTTTCTTTTGTCCCTGCCATTGTTGAGCGTCATCGTGGGCGTCTGGGCCGGGGACCGATCCCATTTTCCGTTCCGGGGCAGGCTGCATAAAATTTACCTGGCTGGCCTGCTGGTCGTCCCTCTGCCTTTCCTGAGCACGCTCGGATTTCCCCTGAACGGCGTTCAGTTGGAAAAATTCGCTTATGTTTTGCGGCAAACCACACCAGACGAAAAGGTCCTCGACGGCCGCAACGATTTTAACCTTTTTCGTCCCGACGCCCATTACTTCTGGTTTCAGCTTGGTCCGGGGGAAATGCTGGATAATTATCGCCGCATTGTCGGTGGCCGCCATTCAGCGTATGACGTTTGCCGGATGATCCGCGAACAAAAACCGAGTTTGATTCTGCTCGATAGCCGCGAGTTGAACGCTTGCGATCTCTGGCGCGAGTATATGCCAACTCCTTATCCCGGCTTGCTCTTTCGCGCTAAAACGGCTATTACGGCAGATGGAAAATAAAAAATTAGTTTTCAAACTCTTGACATTTTATTTCCAAACGTTTCTAATTGCTCTGTTAATTATTAGCAAAAGTTCTCTTTATGAAAGATTTTGCTGAAAAATTCCAGCGTGGAGATGCAAATGAAAAACAAGGGAAAACGGCTTCGGTTGTTCATGGGCTTGACTGCGTTGGCGGCCTTTTTTATTTTTCAGGGGGCGAGCGACCTCCACTCACATGCCTGTTTTAGCATTTGCGCAGGTGCTGACCTCCCCGATATGGGAAGCCTGAAGGTCTTCAACAAGACCATGAATCACATTAGCATTCTTCTCATTCCAATGGATTCAAAAAACGGCACAAGTGAGTCCTTTCAGGTCCGTTCTCCGCTTCAGAATCCGGAACAAAGCATTGCCATCAAGCTGATGCCCGAAGGTGAATATGTCTGTCTTGCATACCTGATCGGCGCGGTAGACAATACGAAGCGGAAATATATTTATGGCGAGATGGTGAATATTACTATGGGAAAACAGGCGGAAGTGCAGGTCGTCAGCAATGATGTCTTCTACTGAGGGGATGCACATGATTCATAAAGCCATTATGTTTTTTTTCCTGGCTGTTTTGACAACCGGGTGGGTGTTCGGAGTCCAGCAAGTGAAGGTGACGGTGGCCAAAGCCAACGTGAGGGCGGAAGCAGACCCTGAAGCGGCGGTGATCGGGACCGCCTCCAGGGACGATGTGTTCACGGTGCTCGAGAAAAACGGCGCCTGGTACAAGATCGCGCTGCCGGCGGAAAGCGCCTCCGAGCCGCAGTTTGGCTTCATCAACGAGATCGTGGTCGCGGTGGTGAGGGCGGATAAGGAGGTGAAGAAGCAGGCAATAGTGAAGAAAACGGCGGAGCAGGTCCCGGAGCCGGAAGAAAAAGCGCTTCCGCGAAAGAAGATAAAGGTTCATGCAAAACAAGATTGGGAGCCGGAGGAAAAACTGTTTTCCGGACTTTCACTCAAGTTTGGTCTGATGACCTCGCCCCAGGGCGGGAATTTCGGCGACAAGTGGATCATGGGGATCGCTTACGATAAGGGATTGAACCGCTACCTGTCACTGGGGCTGGAATTTCAGCCTTACCTGCGCAGCTACTCGAGCACCAGCATTCCGGATGCTTCGCTGTCGTTGATTGGCGCGCACGTGTTTATCAACGTCAAGGCCGGGGCCAACATCGGACAATTCGTTCCATTCTTGAAATTCTGGAAGCCCTACTTCGGTCTCGGGTTTGGCGGAGCGTTTGAGAGCCGGAAAATCAAGTATCAGGCGTTATCAGATAGCGTGTTTAAATCCTATTTTGCCTGGCATTGGATGCTCGGGAGCGAATTTGTCTTAAAAAGCATGGATCTTATATTGGAATACCAGGCGATCAAGGTTTCCGTTCCCAGCGTGGATCCCGATTTCTTTACCCATTTCCTGATGCTCGGAGTGAGGTTCTGACCGCTGCAAAGCTGATTTTTTTATTTTGCCAGGAATTGGTATAATCCTTTGCCATGAGTGCCAGCTATGCTTTCTGAAATCTTTAAAATCGGTTCCCGGGCTGTGTCCGGATATGAATTTTTTTACTTTCTGGGCATCGCCGCCGGCAGCCACGTCTACGTCTCGCCCCGCGACGTCCGCGTCTTCGTCAGCGACCCGCC
>JBAXOR010000193.1:0-3174 GCA_037133155.1 Chrysiogenales bacterium
ATTCTTTTTAATTTTTTTGCAATGGCCAGGGCTTTGGAAAAATCTAGTTCGATCCGGCAATCCGATTGGGTGAAAAAAGGCAGTAGCTTTTCCGGTGCCAAAGCCCTGGCGCCAGGCGGGGCGGTCAGGATGACATGCGTGGCCATAGGTGCCAACTGCCTGGCCATGGCCGGATAATGCTTGTCACCTAAAACTCCGAAGATCAGGGTAAAGGCGCAGATACCCTCTTCACGCAAGAAATCAACCAGAACCCGGATGCCGTCCGGGTTGTGGGCGCCATCCAAAATAACTGGTGGCCGGCCGCCCAGGAACTCGATCCGGGCCGGGATAAACATGTTTTTAATGCCGCAACTGATGGCTGGCTCCGGTATGTTCCAGCCCAGCCCTTTCAGCACTTCAACGGTTTTGACGGCCACGGCAGCATTGACGGCCTGGTGCCTTCCTTTAAGATAAACTCGGTAACTGTAGCGGCGGCGGCTGCTTCGGTAATGGCAGAGATAACTACGCCATTTTTTTTCTACATTGAGCCCCCCCGGGGGGACGAAAACCTCGTGCAATGGCGCTTTTTTTTCGCGCGCCGCCTGGCCGATGACGCGTCCGGCAATGGATGCGTGCGGGCAGCCGCTGACCAGCGGTATATTTTTCTTGCAAACACCCGCTTTTTCGCTGGCGATGGCGGCCAGGGTCTTGCCCAGGATATGGGTGTGATCCATGGCAATGTTGGTAATCACTGCGACTTCGGGAATCACGGTGCTGGTGGCGTCCAGGCGCCCGCCCAGGCCGACTTCCAGAACCGCCCAATCGGCTCGGCTTTTGTTGAAATGGATCAAGGCGGCCAAAAAAACGGTTTCAAAAAAAGTGGGTTGATTTACGATCACCTTCCGGCGCAGCAGATCCTGACCGATATCGTCAACTGCGCTGATAGCGACGGCAAAATCGCGCCGGGAAATCAGTCGGCCATTCAAGGAGATTCTTTCGCGTACATCCTGCAGATGAGGAGAAGTAAAAAGGCCGACCCGCCAGCCTGCCTTGCGCAAAATGGCAGCAATGAAATGGGATGTCGAACCCTTGCCATTGGTCCCGGCGACTTGAATATATTTTGCCGAACCGATAGTAAAAGGCAAATTCGCGATAATCAGGCCAATATTATCCAGAGATAACTTGGAGTTTTCGCCTTGAAGTTTTTCTAAATAATCAGCTACCGCGGCATACTGCATGGACCAATAAACAGGTAAAACGGCTTAATTCTGGGGACTGCTTTCGCCTTCTTCAAATTCATTTTTGGCGCTCAGAATGGAGCAAGAACCGTCATAGATCAGCCGGGTGGCTTTTTTCTGTTCCTGCAACTGGCTGATTACGTCTTTGACCCGAGCCAGCTCTTCCTCAATCTTGGCATCGATTATCTCAATTTGCTTCTTGGCTTCCCGGAGCGTTGATTCGTAAAAGGCCTCGGCTTCAACTTTTAGTTTTTTCATGATTCTCCTTGTTATTTTTTTATTATTAACGGAACGGTCTTCCAAACTTTAACGCGTACGCCATTTTTGATGGCCGGCGTATATTTCCAGGTCTTGATGGTAGCAATCAAAGCCGTATTCAATTGATTATTGTTTGATTTTTGCAACAGGCGCGCAGACTCCACATCACCGTTTTGATTGATCAGAATATTGAACAGCATGGTTTGACTGTCCGTCATGTTGGTTCGTATATTCGAAGAAATAATCGGTGACGGCGTGGAAACAGCCACCGGCGCCTTATCCACATCGTTGAACGGGATAATGTCGCCTTCCTTGACCCGCTTGCGTTCAATTTCCTTTACCTCTTCGGCTTTTTTCAGATCCAGCGCTTCTTTTGCCAGTCGGTCCATTCCCTCCTGCTTTTTCCGCGCTGCTTCTTTCTGCTGCCGGTCAAATTCATCCTGCTGCAGGCGGTCCGCTTCTTCTTTTTTCAACCGTTCGCTTTCAGCTTGCCTGGCGCGTTTCTCGTCCTGAAGCTTTTTCTTTTGCTCAGCCTCGGCAACGGCGGCGGCTTGCAGTTGTTTTTGCAATTCCTCTTCCCGCTTCAGGTTCTCAGCCGCCTGCGCTTGCAAGTCCACGACCAGCGGTTGTACCTGAACGATCGGGGACTGTGCAGCTGCTTTTTTTTCAACAATGGGCTTGGCAGGAGCCGCACTCTCATTGGCAGCCGGTTTTTTCAGTACCAGAAAATAAAGCAGCGCGGCAACGGCCATGATGATCAAAACAATCGCCATAAACCAATAGGGAGTTTTTTTCTTTTCTCCGCTTATTTCTTTAAACAGCGGCGCGGTTTTTTTTATTTCCTGGGGCGCCGGGGTTTCCTTTTTCTTGAGTGCGATGATTTTATCTTCATCAAAATCGATATGCACGACTTCATTGCGTTTGACCACCGGGGGTTGGATCGGGGTCGGCTTTTCAACCGGGACGACCGATTCTCTCGCTTTGCTTACTTGCACAGGCAAAGGCATGGGCGGCTTGGCCGCATCGGGTGGTTCGGGCTGCGCCTTGGGAATTTCCCTGAGCAGCGGTTTTTCTGGCAGCGGCTTCAGATCGACCTTGATGCCGTCGCGGACGATTTCCTTCTCAAAGAGGTGGTAAATAAAATGGCTGAGCTGAACCGGTCCGGGTAGATAATTATATTTTTTAACCATGAACGTTTCCAGATCGGCGATCATGGCCGCTGCGCTTTGGTATCTTTTGTCGCACGCTTTGTTCAAAGACCTGAGGATGATCTTTTCCAAAGCCACATCAATGTCTTTGTTGATTTCACGGGGATTGATGATTTCACCGTTCTGGACTTTTTTGAGAACTCCCATCTCCGAAGTATCCAGAAACAGTTTCTTGCTGGTCAGCAATTCGAAAAGCACTACGCCTACCGAGTACAGGTCTGACCGGCAATCGATCGTACCTTCGCCCCGGGCCTGCTCCGGTGACATGTACAGCAGTTTCCCCTTCAGGGCACCCGAAATCGTATGGTGCATCTTGATCGATGCCTTGGAAATTCCGAAATCGGTCAATTTCACGTCACCGGCGTAGGAAATCAGGATATTGGGTGGTGATACATCGCGATGGACGATATCCAAAGCATGGCCACGGCTATCCTTGGCTTTGTGGGCATAATTCAAAGCCTCCAGAATTTTGATGATTAAAAACAATATAA
>JBAXOR010000194.1:0-3165 GCA_037133155.1 Chrysiogenales bacterium
GGCATCCCCGGCACGGGCAAGACGCTCCTGGGCAAGGCGGTCGCCACTGAAAGCGGGGTCAACTTCATTTCGGTAAAAGGTCCGGCGCTGGTATCCAAGTATGTGGGCGAAAGCGAAAAGGGAATCCGCGAGGTTTTCAAGACGGCAAAACAGGCCGCGCCCACGATTCTTTTCTTTGACGAGATAGACAGCATCGTGCCCAAGCGCGGTTCGAGTTCAACGGATGCCCACGTTACCGAACGGGTGATCAGCCAATTCCTGACGGAGATGGATGGCATCGAGGAGTTAAAGGGGGTCGTGGTTATTGGCGCTACCAACAGGGTCGACCTGGTTGACCCGGCGTTATTGCGCAGCGGCAGGTTCGACATTTTACTGGAACTTCCCAAACCGGATGCCGCGGCCCGGGAAAAAATATTCAAGATACATACCAGGCATAAGCCATTAGCCAGGGAAGTTGATTTTAAAGAATTGGCCGCCAAAACCGCGGGCCAGGTGGGCGCGGACGTTGAATTCATTTGTAGAAAGGCTTCCATGCTGGCGATAAGAGAATTTATCAGTCAGAAGACAGAGGACAGAGGACAGAAGAAAGAGTTGAAAATTACCAGGCAACACTTTTTGGAAGCTTTGGAGTTGCTGAATGCTCAGTGCGAGGCAAAAACAAGGAACCCCTGAAATGAATGCAAAAGGCAAATATATCTATGGAATAATAAATTCCAGCGCGTTATTTTCTCTTTCCATACCGCGGGATTTCCTTAACGGTTTGAGTGCGTCCGCCAATGTGTATCCGTTTCCTTTCAAGGACATCGCGGCTTTGGTAAGTGATGCTTACATAGTTGATTATAGCGGTATGCAAAAAGATGCCCTGGCCAGGCTGTTGATCGGGCACCAAACGGTAATCGAAAAAATCATGCCTAAGCAATTGGCGATTATCCCCATGGGCCTGGGGACATTCGCTCAGGATGAAACTGAAGTCAGGGACATCCTGGCTAAAGGCTATAACCTCATCACGGGAATTTTTGAAAAAATAAACGCTAAAATGGAAATTGATATTGCAGTTACCCTGGCTGATTTAAATACATTGATTAAAGAAACAAGCAAAGAAAAAAAAATAAGTGAGTTCAAAGAAAAGCTTTTAGCAAATCCCAAAGGGATAACCAAAGATGAGCAGATGAAGTTAGGCATGATGCTCGCCAAGGCTTTGCATGAAAGAAAAGAAGAATTTGTGCAGAGAATAATGGAACGATTGGCGGATTTAAGTGAAGATACAAGAATTCACGAGCTTATGGATGAGAATATGGTTATGAATGCCGCTTTTCTTATCCTTAAAAGCAAGTATCAAAACTTTGAGAAAACAGTAGAAGAATTAAATATAGAATTTGACGATAATTTACACTTCAGGTGCGTGGGCCCCCTTGCTCCATATAGTTTTTATACACTCGAGATAATAAAACTGAACTTCGAAGAAATAGATTGGGCGAAGAAAAGACTCGGGATATTAAACGACCAGGTGAGTAGCGACGATCTAAAAAAAGCCTACCAGAGCCGGGCGTTTTCCACTCATCCGGATAAAAAACAAGGTCAGGCTGCCGCTGAATTCAATGAGGTCAACCGGGCGCACAGGATACTCACTGACTACAGCACTGCTTGCGAACAGACACAGCGGCAGGGAAAGATTCATCTTGACCGGGAAATGTTTGCAAAAAATGCCATCTGGGTGAAATTGAGGAAATAATGGAGAAAGAAGGCAAGTATATTTATTGTATTATTGCCAGCTCAATGGACAGGATGTTCGGACCTCTGGGTATTGGCGGCAGAAAGGAGGATGTCCTGACTGTCAGTTATAATGACCTGAGCATGGTTGTCAGCAGCCATCCTTTAGGCAAAGTTGCCGTTAACCGGGACAATCTGCTCACCCATGAAAGAATTATCGAAAAAGTTATGGAGGAATTCGACAGCGTATTGCCGGTCAGGTTCGGGACTTTCGCCGCCAGCGCTGATGAGATCAGGAATCTTCTGGGCAGAAGATACAGAGAGTTTCAGAATGCTTTAAGGGATGCGGACCATAAAATAGAATTGAACGTTAAGGGTGTATGGAAAAACATGGCTGAAATCTTCAAAGAAGTTGTAGCTGAAAATAAGGAAATCAGGAGAGCCAAGGAAAATATTCAGAAGGACAATGGCAAAGTAAATATTCAAGCCAAAACCGCAGCAGGCAAGATGGTGGCGAAAGCTTTACAGGCAAAAAAAGCAAGTGAGACTGAGGGCATCGTCGATGTACTGCGCAGAACCTTTTTTGAGTTCAAGCTTAACAAGACCACCGGCGACGAGATGTTTATGAACGCCGCCTTTTTGGTAGACAAGGGCCGGGAAAAAGAAATTGACAACATATTGGATGATCTGAGTGAAAAATACAGGCAGAGGCTCAAGTTTATGGTTGTCGGCCCGTTGCCGATCTTTAATTTTGTCAACGTTGTTATTTATCCTGAAGAATGGGAGAAATAAATGAAAAAGAAAAAGAAAAGTAAATCCCTGCGGCCATTGCTGTTTGTCGCCGCAGGCGTTCTGGTACAGTGGCTGGCCATCATGGTTCTTGTTTTAGTTTTTCAGTGGCAACGGACTGAGCTCAAGTACAAGCGGGATAATATCAAGGACTTGTCCCTGGAATTAAGGGACAGGGCCCGGCAGATAGAAAAACTGCGCCAGCGGACGCAGGAGTATCCGCAGTTGAAATATCTCCAGGGTGTTTTTGAAGCATACGATGGCCTTGTTTATAAGGTTGCGCTCGCGGCCCGCGCCCAAGGGGAAAAATACAAGATTGACCCTTTTTTGATCCTCTCGGTTATTCAGCGGGAGAGCTATTTTAATCCCAGGGCGACAAGTTATAAATTCAAGCGCAACTATGATGGGACCATCGCCTATGATGAAAAAGCCCAGCATATTAAACTGCCGCTGGCAATGGGTTTGATGCAGGTCAACTATGGCGCCTGGAAAGATGAATTGCAAATCGATCTTAAGCGGATATACGAGGTCAATTACAACCTGGAGCTTGGCTGCCGGATACTGGACCATTACATACAGCGCAATCCCGGCGATTTATCCAGGGCCCTCTATGAGTATTGTTCCGGGTTTATGGCTGATGGTAATTTTGCTTACCCGGCCCGGGTG
>JBAXOR010000195.1:0-3160 GCA_037133155.1 Chrysiogenales bacterium
GTCAAGAAGTGCTGCAAGGGAAGAGTATATTCTTTTTTGGGTGGGCCAGCCAACACGGGAGAGGAGAATGAAATTTGTTGTGTGAGAAATTATGCCTTTTTTCTTCTCGTCTTCCATTGAGAGAAGCTCGCGCAGGGCTTCCACGGCTGGGGTAATTTCACCCAGATCTTCAGCGATCAAAGGCAAATTTCCAAGTTTATCTTTTAAGGCGTTGAAAAAGGCCAATCCCGGCCCCGGCTGCCAGCTGCCATTAATCGCTGTGGTTTCGGTCGCCGGAATTGCCCAATAGGTGTCAAAGCCGCGAAAATGATCGATGCGCAACACATCGACAAGTTGCAGCAGATGGCCGATGCGGGCCGTCCACCAATCCATGGTGTCTGCGTTGAGAACCTGGCCTTGATCCTGCCAATCGTAAAGGGGGTTGCCCCAGCGCTGGCCGGTCGGACTGAAATAGTCTGGCGGCACGCCGGCCACAACCGCGGGCAATCCACTGACTCCATCCAGCTGGAATATTTCTGGATGTGACCAGGCATCGGCGCTTTCAAAATTGACATAAAAAGGAATATCGCCGATGATTCGCAAACCCTGCCGATTGGCATAGTCTTTCAGTTCCAGCCATTGTTTGAAAAAAACAAACTGCCCGAATTGCCAGAATGCGATAGGTTCGGCCAATTTTTGCCGCCAGTAATCCAGGGCGGCCGATTGGCGGCGGGC
This sequence comes from Chrysiogenales bacterium, assembly GCA_037133155.1. GTDB lineage: Bacteria > Acidobacteriota > Aminicenantia > UBA2199 > UBA2199 > UBA2199. The sequence goes on from JBAXOR010000195.1 coordinate 715, forward strand.
GATGTCCGTTGGCCAGGCTGTCCACTGCAAGGTGTTGAAATGATCGGCCAGGGCCCGGAACAGGGCGTAATCATCCAGCCAATGTCGCTGTTCGTGCCGGAAACGCTCGAATTCGATTTTTTCTTCCTGGTTTTTCCGCGCGCTGAATGAGCGGGACGCCGTTTCCAACAGAGTTGTTTTTTGGCGGGCGGTTTTCACCAAATCGGCAAAGTGATTTTCCCGGCCATCTTCGCTGGCGCGCAGTTCCGCAGCCGTAATCAAGCCCTGGGCATGCATTTTTTCGGGATCGATAAGTAATTCGTTGCCGGCGAAGGCCGAAGGTGAAGAATAGGGGGAAAAATACCAGTGCGGACACACCGGTCCCAACGGCAGAACCTGCCAATAGGACTGGCCGCTGGCCGCTAAAAAATCGCTGAAAACCTCAGCCTCCCGGCCCAGGGTGCCGCAGCCGTATTTTCCGGGCAGGGAAGTGATGTGCAGTAACAGGCCACTGGCTCTTTTTATGAATATGGCGTCTGCTTTGCTTTTCATTTCAGCGCGATCAGTCGGCGCATCAGATGAATTCTTCCAGTTCTTTTTCAATGTTTTCATTGTAGATAATGGTGCGATTGCGCCCCGAATCCTTGGCGAAGTATAAAGCTTTATCGGCACGATTCAATATTTCTTCATCACTCAGTCCATGTTCCGGGTAAGAGGCCAGGCCGATGGAGATGGTGAGTTTTTTCAACGGTTGGGTTTCGGCGCCGGGAAAAGCCTGTTTTTCAACACTTTCACGCAGCCTTTCCGCGGCCAGGTAGGCTCCAACTTTATCGGTTTGCGGCAGGATGATGACAAATTCATCGCCGCCGTACTTGGCCAGCAGGTCGGTGGTGCGAAATTTATTTTTCATGATGGCCCCGATGTTTTTCAATGTTTCCGAGCCATGCATATGACCGTTATGGTCATTGTAATTTTTAAAAAAATCGACGTCAAACATGATCAGCGAATAACTCAGGTTATGGCGTTGCGATTTTTTTGTTTCCAGATTTAAAAGTTCAAAAAAATGCATCTGGTTGTACAGGCCGGTCAAGCCGTCAGAAATGGAAAGTTCCTGGGTTTGTTTCAGCAGCTTTTTAAGCAATGCTTCATTGGTGTGCAGGTTTTTCGAAAGATAACCGGAGACAGAGTAAGTGAAAATGAACATGATGTCGAAAGTCAACATGGCCATGATCTGCTGACTGGAGAAAAAAATATTACTGTTTTGCAGCAAGGCGATGACCAGGAGCAGGACGATGATCGTCAGGGTATTGCGAAATGCTTTATGGTAATCAGTTAAAAATGTAGCGATCATGATGTAAACAATAAACATGGTGATGATCGGGCTGCTCAGGCCGCCGGAAAAAAAAACAATCATGGAAATGACAGCCAGGTCAAAGTTGAGCTGCCGGGATATGTTCGATAGTAATTGGTCGTATTCCACCTTGGGCTCGGCCAGTTTTTCTTTTTGGCGGATATCCAGGCGGAAAAGGAAGTTGATAATGATCGGTAGCAGGAAAACCAACAGGGCGTTTTGCCAACTGATCAAAGAGCGCCGGGTCAGAAAATTGTATGCCAAGAAAAAAAGCATGATGAAAACGGGATAAATCCAGCGGATGCGGATCAACCAGTGGTTTTTTTCAAACATATGGTTCAGGGCCAGGATTTCTGGTTTTTGTATTTGCTGCTGCAGCGGCTGCGGATTGATCATCCTTATAAAGTATTTTCTTTTTCAATAAAAGTCAAATATTTTGTTGCAGTTTCCTTAATAAAATATTAAAATAGCCCCTGATATTTTTTTTAAGGAGGAAAAGCTTGTATAAGAGAACGCGTTTTTATGATTTCACCTATTACAATTTTATCGGATCCTGGGCCTGGCTTTTGCACCGGCTGGCGGGCCTGGCGCTGATCTTTTACCTGAGCCTGCACATCTGGGTCATCAACAGCCTGACGTACGGCGAGAAGACATTCAATGAAATAATGACCTTCCTGAGCAGTCCCCTGTTCAAACTGCTGGAGGTCGGCTTGTGGGGCGTTATCCTCTTCCATGCCTTCAACGGCGTGCGCATCGTCATTGTCGATTTCTTCAAGGGCTCGCTGGCGCAGAAGAAATGGTTCATCCTGCTGATCGCCGTAGCCTTCGTCCTGTGGGCGCTGGGATCGTATATGATCCTGTCGCATGTGTTTTAAGGAGACCCTGATGAACAAGGATTTTAAGCAAACGTCGCGTTCGGGTTCGGTCGCCTGGCTGCTGCAGCGTATTTCGGCCGTCATCCTTTTCGTCCTGTTGATGATGCATTTCGTGACCTACCATTTCCTAGGAAAGGGCAAGCCGGTCAACTACCATTGGGTTATGTCCAAGGTAGGCAACTGGTGGTTTCCGCTGCTGCAATTCGCATTTCTGCTCACCGCCCTGTATCACGGCCTGAAC
>JBAXOR010000196.1:0-3158 GCA_037133155.1 Chrysiogenales bacterium
TGGTTCGAACACTGGCTTCTAGGCAAAGAAGTAAAATTGGCCACCTATCTGCAGCCGATTCCCTATTCTTACCCGCCGCACTCCGCGGAGAAGAAATAATAAGCCGAACCATTCATGGTTACAGGTAATTTTAATATCAATGAATCGATGAGAACTGTCATCTCTCATATTACCGGTCTCCGGATCCGGTTGCTGTTCTTGGTGCTGGCAGGAGGTATGGTGTTGCATGGGCTGGAAGAGCCCCGCCGCTCCAAGGAAATGGCCAAGTCATTGGCCCTTTTCCAAACCTGCCGCGGCCAGTTTGAAAGTGGCCGCGAACTATTCGAGCAGGGGAAACTGGACGACGCCGCGCTGCGGTTCTCCGCCTGCAAGGCCAGGATGCCTGGTCATGTCTATGCCTGGTATTACCTGGCCAATATCCATTACCTGCAGCAAAAATACACCGAGGCGCTGGCTGCCATCGAGCGGGCCGAGGCTCAATTGGACCCCATGATGTGGCTGGACTCCTATGCCCAAGAGCAACGCATCAAGGGTATGGACGATGTCGCGATTCTTCTGGCCAAGGCATATGATGCGACCAATTCCTGCATGGAGCGGTTGCGTATCGAAGAAGTCTCGATGCAGGTTTCGCTGGAGGAGCAAAAAGCGCGGGAGACGGCCGGGAGAGAGCTGTTGTTCCAACGCGACCTGAAATCGGAATATGCCTGCTTTCACGGCAACATACTCTTCAAGCTCCAGCGGTTCGACCAAGCCCTGGAGCGATACGTGGCTGCGGTGGGAGCCAATCCGCGTAACGGCCAGGCCTACACCAACATTATCGCTATCTACTATCTTGCCAAACAGTACCCGGAAGCCGACCGTTATCTGCAGGAAGCTGAGGCGGCCGGGATCGGCGATGACCTCAACCTGAAGCTGAAGGTGCTGGTTTTGGAAGCCTTGGGCAGGCCGACGGTGGGGATACTGGAGCAGGAGTATGTAGCCCCGCGCGCGCCGGAGGGAATCCGAGCGGTCCGCTTCACGGCCAACATCACCGAGGGGCAGACCGATCGGCAGCCGCTGTTTGAGAATGCTTACATCGCGTACGATCCGCAATCTCGAGATGCGCTGCTAATCGATCCCGGGACCGTCGATCCGCGAATTGCGGAATTTGTCCGTAAAAACGCACTGAGCATCCGGATGATCCTCAACACCCATGGCCACTTCGATCACAGCTCCGGCAACCGCCACTACGCCCTGCTCTACAACGTGAAAATAGCGGTCGGCAAAAAAGATTTCAAGTTGTACTCAGGGGACGCGGAACACTGTGGCTCCCCGAAAGAACTGTTTCCGCTTTCTGCCGAGTTTCACGCCGGGACAATTCTCGTGCAGGTGGTTCCCACGCCTGGCCACACACCAGGCAGTGCCTGCTTTCTGATCGGCTCTTTTGTATTCAGCGGCGATTCGCTGTTCGAACGGGCCGTGGGCCGCATGGGCGCTTTTAACCCGGCGGGGCGCCGCAAGAAACTGGATTGCCTGGTTGCCGAATTGCATAGACTGGCCCGCGCGCTGCCGGCGGAGACCGTGGTGCTGCCCGGTCATGGCCGCTCCTCGACTCTGGCGCGGGTGCTCGAATTCAACCCCTTCCTCAGGTAGACCCTCCACGATCGTTCTTTTTATAGTATAGGGATAAGCCCTTCCCCTGGAAAATTTAAAACAACGATCAGACTTTGAAAATCACATTCAACTGGCAAAGGGTGATTTCATCTTCAGTGTGCAATTCGTGTTTCACTCCGGCTTGTAGTTTGTTGCCGTTTAAAAAAGTGCCGTTGATGGCCCCGGGTTCCTCGGAAAGGTAAAATTTTCCATCCTTGAACAGGACTTGTGAATGCTTGCGGGAAATGTATTTTTCTTCATCTTCATCGGTCAGGTCTATGTCCGGGACGAACCCGGTGGTATAATCCCGCCGGCCCAGGACCGTTTGGGTTTTAGTCAATTGCACAATGCGGTTCGAACGCTGGATAATCAAGTAAGCCTTGATATCCGGGCTGATTTTTTCCGAGGTTTGATCCTCTTTTTTTACTTCCTTGCCTGCCGATTTTTCCTTGGCTTGCGGGGCGGAAGTAGCCATGGACATCAAAACAGACTGGATTTTAATATGTTTTTCGCTTAATTTTTTCAATATTTTCAAGGCGATGTCCGGCATTTGCTTGAGCATTTCAGTCAGGGAAATATAGGGGATCTTGATCATGTCGGCATCTTCAATGACTTCTACCGTGTAGATAGCGTTTTGTTCATTATTCAGCGATTCCTCACCAAAGAAATCACCCTTGCCCAGAGTGGCCAGGATTTGGCTGTTTTCATCGTTTTTAAGCTGGATCTTCCCCTTATTGATGATAAAAAAATCGGTTTGAATGTCTCCTTTTTGGTAGATGATGGCGCCGGCGCCGTATTTGGTAATAAATTTTTTCAGTACATCCATGTTTTATCTGTATGAGTGAAAAATTATTTTATATAAGATATTGCCAATTGTCAATTTTTATCTATTTTTAATTTTCAAATGGTGCGCTGTCTTGGCAGATTTGCCAATGAGCGGTTTTTATTCTAAAATATTGTTACGACATACTCTTGGTCGCGTTTTTATGAAAATGAGTATTAAAAATGAATTTTATTTCCTGTTTCCGGCTCCCAAAACGATTCGCTGGCAAAACTGCATCCTGGATATCCGGGACTTGTGTTTTACCCTTGAGATCACAAAAAAATATGCTTTTTTGTTTGATTATTTTGCCGTAAAAAATAAAAATCGCGGCTTGGAGATCATCGGCCAGGAAAAAAAAACATTGGGCGTTGAAGAATATATCATTGAAAGCGACCGGAACCGGATCGTCTTCTGGGCCAATTCCCAGCGCGGACAGTTTTATGCTTTGTCCACCCTGCTGCAGATCCTGGCTTTTTATAAAAAAGACGGCTGTATGCCTGGTTTTTTCATCAAGGATGCCCCTGATATTTCTTTCCGGGGCTTTCTGCTTGATGTCGCACACGGAGCCTTTCCCCTGCTGCCGGAACTGCAACGCTTGCTGCTGAAGCTGGCTCTGTTGAAATTCAATCGTTTTTGTCTTTACCTGGGAGATCCGGCCAAGGATGAAAAAGCAGCCCAGGGCGAATTCAAAAAAGGAAGCTCG
>JBAXOR010000197.1:0-3142 GCA_037133155.1 Chrysiogenales bacterium
CGTTCCATGAACGTTAGTGTCCATTCTGAGATCGCTGCGAAATGATTTCGCGGTGACACTGGCCGGCAGCTCCGTTCCCAAAAGACTCTCGTAGCCGGTGAAGCCCAAATCGAGGATGGCGACTTTCACCACGTTCAGGTTGCGATAGGGGGTCAGGTTCTGCCAGGCATCGGCTCCTGTTTTGGCTACTCCTTCGCTGATGGTGGCGCAAGTAGAGGGCTTGAGCGGCAAACGTATTTTCCGCACTTGGGCTTCTTCCGCCAATTGAATAATAGCATCAATAGGAAGAAGAGACTGCACATCATTACCGTAGCTGGTTTCCACTCTGCCGCCAAGGGCGGTAATGCGTTGGGTCAGTCGGGGAATAGCCAGGTTGGCGGCTGTGCCGGAGCTGTGTGTGACTACGGTTACGCGCAGCAGGTCGCCTGCGAAATCAAGTTTAAGTCCCATCGCCATTTGCTTCATGGCTGCAAAACCCTGATTGCGGAAGACTTGGATCAAGTTGCCGAGCGCACTTTCTATCTTGGGATGCTTGTAGAGGTCACCTGCATTTTCCTGCAGCGGTGTCGTCATTGATAAAAAGTCGCTCGCCGCGGACTGGCCGGGCAAAAAAATCGCCATTGCGCCTGAAAATGCCAGCCCCAGAATAGTCAATTTGAAAATTTTAGCTTGTTTCTTCATCTTGTTCCTCCCGGATTACTTAAAGAAATACTTTACCGCAAACGAAAAAATCATGTTATTCAAATTGAGATCACTAAAGGTCCCGCTGTCTTCAATATTGCTTATATTATCCTTCATGCTCCAATTACCGTTTGCTTTAGCAATACAATATCGAACATCAGCACCCGCAGATAGCGATTTACTCAAAGCAAATTCCAGGCCGCCGCCAAAATGAAAACCGAAAGACTTGTCCACCTTCTCCGTGAGGGTAAAACCAACGGCATTCCAGCCGTCTGTGACTGTGCTATCAAGGGTAAAACTGTTAAGGAAATAACTGCCGCCGACAAGTACATAAGGTGTGATCATTTTGCCGATGGGGAAGCGCCCCATCAGGCTGATTTGTAATGGCACAGTTGTCAGTTTCCCTTTGGAAAGGGTATCAGGGTTACCGGCCACAGCGCCTTTAAGATATATCCCGGCAAGCTCGATGGCGATGTTCTTGCTGAAACCGAAGGTGAACGTTGCGCCGAATGCAGCGCCGCCGCTGTATTGGCTGTTGGAAAAAAGCCCGTAGCCTCCCAGAACGCCCAGTCCAATGCGACTGCTGCCGACTTTTTTTCTCTCCGCGTTCCGATAGGTCTCAAGTGAAAAGGCGAAAGTGAAAATAGACGAGAAACCGAAAAAAAGTGTAAAGACCAAAATCGGTAAGATTTTTGCCCAGCGTCTTTTTTTTGTCATAATATACTCCTTTTTAAAATCGTTTAAGAATCTTTGCAATTAATGATAATAAAATATCGGAGATAATGCAATATCTGCAGGCAAGCTAAAATTCCGCTTTTATAGACGAATAAATTTTTGCAGAAAAAAAATTCTGCTGCTCACATTTCATCTTTTTTGCCGCTGCCGGCACAGGCCGCTGATAACGAAAACCAGCGTAAAAACCGTGCTACCGGTCAAAACGATAACGGCTCCGCTGGGCAGGTTTAAAAAATAGGAAAGGAGCAGCCCGCCGAGCATAACGCCCTCGGAGATCAGCACTGTCCATAAAACCAGTGCTTTGAATGAACGGCTGAACAAACGGGCCGTGGAAACCGGGATGATCAGGATGGCACTGACCAGGATGATGCCCAAAACGCGGATGCCCAACACCAGGGCGGCGGCCAGCATGATATAGAGCAGCAATTGGTAGAAATCGGGGTTGATTCCCGCCATGTAAGCCATTTCCCGGTCCAGGGCCAGCAGGGTCAGCTTCCGTTTTTGAGTGATAATGAATACCATGATCAGCAATGAAATGACCACTATTAAAATCAGGTCCTGGCGGCGAATGGCCAGGATATTGCCGAAAAGATAGCCGATCAATTCGGGCTGGTAGCCGCGGCGCAAACTGATCAGGATAATGCCCAGAGCCATGCCCGAAGTGAATAGGATACCGATAATAGAATCGCTGGAAAGGCTGCTTTTTTTTTCAAGCCAGTAGATCAGGGCGGCCAAGAACATGCTGAAAATCAAGGCCGACAGCAAAGGGCTGAAACTGGTCAACAGGCCGATGGCCGCTCCGGCCAGGGCGGCATGGGCGATGCCGTCGCTGAAAAAAGCCATTTTGCGCAAAGTGACAAAAATGCCCAGGTAAGCCAGAAGGACGCCCAGCACCACCCCGGCGATGATGGCCCGTTGCATGAAAGGCAGTTGCAGCATTTCAATCATGGTGCTGATCCTGGTGGTCATGGGCTTTTAGATGGGCGCTGTCGCCGTATAGTTTTTTAAGTACTTCCTTGGTCAGGGCGGTTTTGGTTTCCCCGTGCGAAATCAAATCACGGTTCAGGCAGATGATGCGGTCGGCAAACTTGTAGACCATGCTGATCTCATGGGAAACCATCATAACGGTCACTCCGTGCTCCCGGTTCAGGCGCTGGATGGTCGAGTAAAAATCGGCCAGGCCTTTGATGTCGATGCCGCTGGTCGCTTCATCCAGGAATAATATTTTCGGTTGGTGCAGCATGGCGTGGGCGATCAGCACCCGCTGCAATTGGCCCCCGGAAAGTTCGCCGATGAGCTTATCCTTCAATTCAGCCATTCCCGCCGCCTGCAGGGCTCCGCCGAAGTGTGATTGCTCCGGCCTGCGGCAGGTGAGGTTGACAAATTCTTCCACGGTCAGGGGGAAAGTTTTATCAAAGGCGAAATGCTGGGGCACGTATCCGAGCAGCGGCAGAACCTGCTGGATGCTTTTTCCGAATATTTTTATTTCTCCATCATAAGGGATCAGACCTAAAATGGCTTTCAGCAGGGTGGTTTTCCCCGAACCGTTGGGGCCGATGACGGCGATGACTTCCTGTTTTTCAATGGTGAAATTGATGTGGTCAAGGGCCGGGAAATTTCTAAAGCGCACGGATAAATTCTTGACTTCCAGAATCGGGTTCATGGGCTTTGCAGGCCGTCGGCCAGGAAAATGCTTTGGACGTTACGACGCAGCAGCCCGATATAG
>JBAXOR010000198.1:0-3092 GCA_037133155.1 Chrysiogenales bacterium
AACGCGCTCCTGGAAGTTCTCTATGGTTAAAGATAAAATGCTGGCCCATCTGCCCGAAAAGACAGCCCGGGTATTCCTGACCCTGGCCCGGGCCGGCAAGCAAAAGCAAGTTCTCGCCGAATTCGTTTTGGTCGGCGGCACGGCATTGGCCATGCATCTCGGCCATCGGCAAAGTGAAGACCTTGATTTTTTCCGCGACGGGACGCACCTGGAAAAAGCCAAATTGTTCTCTTTTTTTAAAAGGAATGACCTTGACTACACCATCATGGCCGAACCATCGGCCGAGCAAGTGGATTTGCGCATCATGGACGTGAAGGTCAGTTTTTTCGCCAGCGGCTTCGACTGCCTGAAGCGGGTCAACAACATCCAATTCCATAACATCGAGATCGCTTCCCTGGAACTGATCACGGCTCTGAAGGTCTATACCCTTTCTTTGCGTTCCGTGCTGCGCGATTATTATGACCTCTATGTCCTCAACCGCGAAATTTTTCCCCTGGAGCGCATGTTCGCTATCTCCCGCGACCTGCTGCGCATGGGAACTTTTAAACTGTTCACCCAGCAGCTCCTATACACGCAGGACATCGAGGAAAGCGAAATGGGGCAGCATTTGCTGGCGAAATTCCCGGTGAGCCGCGACGACATTCGCGCCCATTTCCAGGCAGTGATAAAAAAGTATTATGAAAGTCTGCAGTGAAGTCGAATTTTTTTTCTTCCCCATTAACCCATCTACTCATCTACCCATTTATTTTAATTCTAATGCAAACACATAAAGATCTTATTGTTTGGAAAGACAGCATGCAGTTTGTCAAGGAGATTTATGCAGCCGCTGCAAAATTTCCCAAGGATGAAATGTTTGGTCTGATTTCGCAGCTTCGAAGGGCGGTAGTATCGATTCCAGTTAATATATCGGAAGGTGCTGCAAGGCAAAGTAAAAAAGAATACATCCAATTTCTTTATATCTCGTTGGGGTCTATTTCTGAAGTTGAGACCCTTTTATTCATCGCTGATGATCAGCACTATGTGCAGGCTGATCAGTTTTTAGTCACTGTTGAAGGCTTGAGAAGAAAATTATTGAATCTGATCAAGTATCTGAAAGGAAAATGATCAAACTGAAGGGATTTGAGTATTTCTCTTTTTCTTCCCCATCAACCCATTTACTCATCTACTCATCTACTTTTTTATCTTCCCCATCTACTCATCAACTCATCTACCCATCTACAAGATCGAGGTCCTCTTATGTCAGATAAACCTTATTTCATCCACGAGTCATCTTATGTCGACGACGGCGCAACCATCGGTCCTGGCACCAAGATCTGGCACTTTTCTCATATTCAATCCGGATCTCGAATCGGTTCCAAATGCATTTTCGGCCAGAACTGCAATGTTGCCAACGATGTAGTTATCGGCAACAATGTCAAAGTCCAAAACAATGTTTCGATCTATACCGGCACGGTGATCGAGGATGACGTTTTCCTGGGTCCTTCCTGTGTCCTGACAAACGTCTCCAACCCCCGCTCCCAAATACTTCGTCACTCTCTCTATGAAAAAACCCTGATCCGCCGCGGAGCAACCATTGGCGCCAACGCCACCATCGTTTGCGGCATCACCCTGGGCCGTTACTGCTTCATCGCCGCCGGCGCGGTCGTCACAACGGATGTTCCGGACTATGCATTAATAGTGGGAGTTCCCGGAAAGCAAAAAGGCTGGATGAGCCGGCACGGGCATATTCTTAAATCTAATGAAGAAGATATGATGATTTGCCCTGAAAGTGGATTTCGTTATAAGGAAGCATCTCCTGGAATTCTAAAATGCCTGGACCTGGATGAAGAAGAGCCGCTTCCCGAGGCGCTTTCAAAAGGGATGGCAGGATATCAAGGTTTCAAGCATAAAATTGTAAAATCAGATACCTGATGGTTGATATTCAACTACGAAATGGTTATAAAGTAGATGATTAAATGAGTAAACAGGGCAACTACTTGCTGATCTGACCGAATTGCTTAATTCCGGCGAATCGCAGACGCTGGAGTATAAATCATCATTTGATAGGGAGACAATGCCGTTTTTTGCGGTCGCAATTGAAAAATATGAAGGATATTTTTAGTAAAAAGTAACTAAAATCACACATAACTGTAATTATGTTCTTACATTTCCAAAAAAAAACGCATTCATTTTCAGATGAATGAATTAAAAAATAAACTCAAAAACCAATACCCATAATAATTTATGGTTTTCAAATAATTCCATGCCTTTCTTGGCATAAATCTTGCTTTATAGATATTATTCAGATATTTTATTAAAGAAAGCAAACGAGCAGTTGCAAAATATTAATTTAGTTGTTTTCAGTAATAGATGCAGCGTTGTACGGAATTTTTAGTCGCCCGACTCCACTCCCGCAAGGGTCAATGGCGGCAGCATAAATTATCCAACCCCAAACGGGGAGGATCTAATTTATCTACCATCACTATGTTTTCAGCCAACTCGGATAGCCGCTGAAAACATCGAGTGATGGTATACTTTCACTAGATGATTTCAGCGGCTGGTGGAACTTGCTGAAATCATAGTGAAAGTATGTCCCCCTTGGGGATAAAAATAAAAAAAAACAAAGGCCGTGCAAAAATTCCGTAAATGAATCATGAACACTCCTGAAATATCAAAATTCATCCGCGAGCATAGCCAGTATTTCTGGTATACTCCGGAACATGAAAAGGAAAACATCAACCCGGAATTGCTGCTGGAAACCATATTGAATTATGGGGACATGGATGCTGTTCGCGAACTTTTCAAGGTGATGGGACTAAAAAACGCGGCCACTGTATTCTTTGGGGCTGCCGGCAGAAAAAAGCTGAATTATTATCCCGAAATTTATCATTTTTTTTCACTGCTTTTCAAACGCCATGCATAAGGAAATTTTCAACCCAGATCAACTTGAGCTTCTGGCTCTGGTCTATGATTTTAAGCCCGAGTTTTTCCTGGTAGGCGGCACGGCAATTGCCCTTCATATCGGACACCGCCGTTCCAATGATTTCGATCTTTTCAAAAATGGCGAATTGCGGCATAAAAAAATACTCGACACTGTCAAAGCGCACGGTTTT
>JBAXOR010000199.1:0-3092 GCA_037133155.1 Chrysiogenales bacterium
TCCTGGCGAGTCGGCTCCCAGGAAAAAATCAGGCTTGTGAGAAATGCGGGCTAAGGTCCAACGCGAAAAGGGTGCCATCATCACTGCCGAAAAACAATAGGTTTTCAGCCAAAACCGGCGAAGAATGGATGCCCGATTCAGCTTTGAATTGCCATGTGATCGTTGCCATTTTTAATACCGCCCTGTTTTTGTTAACAGTGCTGTCCTGATTTACCTCAATCGGAAGAGCAAACGAAACACACTGAAAAACCGCAGTCAGAAAAATCACCAGAAAAACAAATAAGACGTTCCCTTTTTTTTTATCGGTCATGTTTTTCCTTTTGCCGAAAAAATCAATTTGTATGCTCCTGCCCTGGAAAAACCTTCCGCAGTTCGCAAAAGAAATTTTTAGCATCGCGCTTACAAAATGTCAATAAAGAATTTTCTGGCGTCACCCATTTTTTTCATAATCCATACTTCGTCTTGCAGGCAAAGGCATTTGGCGGGAAATCCCTTTCAACCCGGAAAAGAAAGAGCTGAACCGCCTGGTCAAGGAGCGCATCACCGGCAAGATCGAAAAAATGCCGGCCATCGGAAAGGACCTTTTTCCTGAGGATATGGAGTTGAAGGTCTGGGACAAGATCCGCAACAAGCCGAAGGAGATAGAGTTCTCCAGCATCACGCCGCTGGAGGCGCTGAACATCCTCCAATTCCTGAAAACCAAGAGCGACAAGTTCCAATAGATCCCCTACCCCCAAACGTTTTTTAAATTTTATTTAAAGATAGTTACTAATACAGGCAGAGAACTTGACGCAGTCCGTTTTCAACAGCATCCAGGTCCTGACCGGAAAGGGTATCGGCTTTATTAACCAGGCGGCTTTTGTCTACGGCCCGGATTTGATCACAGACAGCCAGGGCCTTGCGGCCGAGGCAATTCACTTCAATGACCAATGGCGGATTGGGAGTTCCCGCTGAGGAGAGGGGGATTACAACTACGGTGCGTCGGGCTTTGTTGATGGGATTGGCGCCGATAATCAGGCATGGCCTGGTTTTCTTTATTTCCGATCCTGTTGTGGGATCAAGATTGATCCAATATATGTCACCACGATTCATTTTCAATACCATCGTTTATGGTGGCATCCCAATCTTTCATCTCGGCATTGAGTTCTTTGTCATTTTCCACCTTCAAGGCACATTGAAAAAGGGCTTGTTCCCGTTTTTTTAGTTCCCTCTCGACAATAGCGGAGATGAACTTGCTGCGCTGGCGATCAGGAATGATCGCTCTAAGCCTTGACAATATTGAATCAGGTATAGATATCAGTACTTTTTGCATTTTTTCGACTTCCGCCAACTAAGATATAATATATCCATAAAAATGTCAACAAAAATGGCTTCCATTTTTTAAAAATAGTTATTATCTTGTTCCTTAATTTCGAACATGTTTACGCCGATTTTTTTGCGGCGAACTGAAAAAAATCGCTTAAAAGTGAATTTTTGGGTTGTGATGAAATTGCGGTTGCCTGTATAATAAGTGCATAAGTAAAAAACCGGGAGGATTAAAATACAAAAGATAACGCCTTGTTTATGGTATGACAGCCAGGCAGAGGAAACGGTCAGGTTTTACGCGTCTGTCATGAAAAAGGTAAAGACCGGCAAGGTGGCGCGCTATGACGCGGAAAGCGCGAAAGTCTCGGAGCGGCCCGAGGGATCAAGGCGTGCGATGGAAGCCATGCTCAAAATGACGAGGATCGTGATCGCTGACCTCGAAAAAGCCTATAAAGGGTGAAGGGGAAGTACGGTGTCCGGATTCGGAATCGATCCGGAGTCAAATGAATAAACGAATGCGGAGTCAAAAACAAAACAGGAGGTTGGCATGAATTGTACCGGAATGGAAGTCTTGAAGAATGTGAATTATTTTTCCGTATTGGCAAGCGTTGTGTGGGCGATTGTCCTGGGTAATATCTAGTATGCGCCGAAGGTCTTTTTCAATACCTGGGCAAGGGAAGTATGCCTTAAAAAACCCGATATTACGCAGAAACAGATGATGGCTGGCATGGGAATGATGATGCTGATGACGTTGATCGAAATGCTTTCCCTGGCAGTTATCATCGAAATGCTGGGCGGTGGTATTATAAAAGCCCTTCACGCGGGCATACTGATCTCGATAGGAATGTTCGCGGCCATACGCCTTTCCGAGTCGTTTTTTGAGCAGAGAAGCAAAAAGGCCTGGTTGATTTCCGCAGGATTCAATGCCACAAGCATAATGGGCGCATCGGTTATCCTGGGATTGTGGAGGTAGGAAAAACATCGCCCATCGTCCACACGTCCAGCGTCTCGCCGGGAGATCCAGTAAATAAAACCGGATTTATCCGGGCTCCGGTTTTTCGCCAGCACGTCAGCGAGTTCCAGGCTGCACAGCTCTTCCAGCTCCCGCGGCGTCCGCTGCTGCTGCGAAAAATATTTTTTTAGACGGAGAGAAAGTCGGGGGCAGGTCTCAACGGGTTAATATTTTAAAAATGACGATTCATTTCGATTCCCGTATAATCATTTTGTGTTTTGGCCCGTATTACTGGAAGCTGACAAGAAATCGTTTTATAACTTGGGATCAGCTATGAAGCGGAGGAAAAATGACCAAAAGGTCGCTGAGAAAAGTAATCGTTACACTGGCATTTGTCTTTCTGGTTTTGGCGCACGTGCACGCGCAGGAGGCGACGGAATTTACTCCGGGCCAGCAGTTCTTTTTCGAGACCGTGGCGGGAAGGCGCTCGGTGCGGAGCTTCAAGGCCGACGAGGTCAGCGACGCCCACCTGCTGAAAATCAACCACAAGGGTTAAATTTTCCAAATAATGCTCCTGGTTTATATATTGCCCCTAATACCAATAATTTAGTTATTTTTATGAATACATTTAATGTTATTAATGAGGAAATTGAAGTGAATGATATTCCATTGAATAAATGGGTTAATGTAATGATACGATGTGAAAATACTACGCTAGATGTTTATATTAATGGTACTATAGTAAAAAGTCATCATTTACATGGTGTTCCTAAACAAAATTATGGCGATGTTTATATTGCTCCTAATGGAGGATTTTCTGGATATATTTCAAATT
>JBAXOR010000200.1:0-3084 GCA_037133155.1 Chrysiogenales bacterium
GTGACTTCCAACGAAACAGGTCCCGGAATGATGGCGGTGATTTCCTTGATCAGAGGGATGAATTCGCGTTTTTCCCTGGCGATCAAACTGGGATTGGTCGTGACCCCGTCAATGACTCCGTACTCCATCCCTTTCTTGATTTCAGCGATGTTGGCCGTATCCAGGAATATTTTCATGCCGTTTCTCCAAAAAACTTTTTTATTATATCAGAAGGCAAGAAATATTTAAAGCCATTGATATGAAAGAAAAAAAGTAAGGGCGGGTTTGAACCCCCTGCCCCTACGATTTGTCTTAGCGGATCAGGTTTTCTTTTTTGCGGTTCTTGTGACGGTCGAGCTTGAAGACGAAGTGTTTGCCGTGGAACGCCCGGATGAACGGGCTGAGGCGGAGAACGTGGTTGATCGGGAAGAATTATCAGTACGGCTGGACTGGTTGCTGCGGACGGCCGGGGCGTAAGCGCGGCTTGAGCTGCTGCTGCCATAACTATTATGGTTCGAGTTATTGTTGTTATAGCTGCGGTTGCTTGGGCTGACCGTTGAATAATTCTGAAAGGAATTTGTCTCCTTTGCCGCCACGAAGTAGGAAGAAGGTTCGGAGCGGGAAGAATAAGCATTTAGTGGGAAACCTGAGTTGGCCGGAGCGGCTTTTCTGGCGCCGGAAAAACGGCTCGCAGTGGCCGGGGCGAAACTGGCAGATGAACTTGGTTCATTGTTGGCCCTGGATCCATAGGCGCGGTATGAATGGCGGTTCGTGCTGCTGTTGACGGCGGAATATTCGCTCTTGTTTCTGGCGCTGCCGGTTGCATGGCTTTTATATCCGGC
The DNA here is from genome assembly GCA_037133155.1 of Chrysiogenales bacterium. Taxonomy (GTDB): domain Bacteria; phylum Acidobacteriota; class Aminicenantia; order UBA2199; family UBA2199; genus UBA2199. Next base: position 822 of record JBAXOR010000200.1, read on the forward strand.
CGAATTTTCACTTTGCATCAGCGACATATATGCGGCTTCGTCCTTTTTCTTTTTGGCCTCTTTGGTCGAAGCGCTTTCAGACGCCGATGAACTTGAGGAACTTACCGAATTGTCGCGCGCTGTGTCTTTGGACTGCGATTCGTTTACGCTGCGGCTGGATTCTGATGAGCGGACACGTGTATTGGCAGATGATTCAGCGTTGGTTTTAGAGCGGAAATATCTGCCAGTTCCGGTTTCAACGTTTTTTTCGACGTCCCTGGTGCGGTAGCTGCGGGGGGAATATTTGTTGTTGGCATCGCTGGGCGGGTTATATTTATAGGTAGTCGCCTTGACTTCACCACCATGGCTTTCCTGGCCAGCATCATTACTGATTTTGTATTTTTCACCTGATACGATGCCGTTCTCTTTGTAGGCCATGGCCTTGCCGTTGGCGTTGATGACCGTGACTTTGGCAATTGCCAAACGTTCAGCGGGAGGAGTGCCGCGATAGGTGATTACCTTATTGACCGTTTGCCCAAGGTTGTTTTTGCTCAAGGCCACGTGCAGCGCGTTGACGGCCGTGAGTTCGTTTTTGCGGATGATGATGGTTGAATGTGAGTTGTGCGGAATGCCGCGCCGATAGTTATAATTACGGTCCCAGTAGTTGTTGATGACAATGACCGGCCGGTTCCACCAGCTCAGCGGGCACCAGCCGTAGTAATCGTTATCCCCGAACCAGGAGACCCAGGCCGGTGACCAGTGGTAGCCGGGGATCCAGTACCAGCCGCTTGTATAACCCCAGTGCCAGCGCCCGTAGTGGTGGGTGAACCAGCCGCAATTGTCGTAGGAAGTCCAAACATACCCATAATAAGGATTATATACCCAGCGGCCGTTGGCATAGGGCCTCCAGTCGGCATTGCTGTAATAGGGGGTCCAGACATAGGAATTGAAATCGGACATGTAGGACCAGCGTCCAGCGCGTGACATTTCATATTCATAGTCCTCGTACCCGTTTTGCAGATATCTGGAGGTGCCGGTTCGGGCATAACCCTGCTCTTGGTTCTGAGTTTCATTCCAACTGTCGAAATCATCTTTTTCCGACGCGTAAAAATAATAGGGTCTTTCCTTCAATTCGCCCCGGGACATGACGATTTTCTGATTTTCCCTGACATTGAGGCTGTTTCCCTGGCCGGCGACTTCGGCGATTCCTTCCATGACATAAACTTCGGTCAACGAATTTTCGTCCACGTTGATCCGGTAAATGCCCTTGTCCAAAATGAAGATGCCGCAGTCAGGCGTCTGGATTTCAATGCTTTTTTCGTTGTCCAGGTTTTCAATGTCCAGGTAGATAGCCCCTTTTTCAACGCGGACAATGAGGTCGGTCTTGCGCAACTGGGGAATGCTCAGCAGTTCAACCGTGGTTTCCGAGTCCAGGCGCAGGTAGTTCAACCGGCCCAGATAGATTCCCAGGCGGCCGGCTGTGGTGCCTACCGAATCTTTTTCAAATAAAGGCAGGTTGGGGGTCGCTTCTTCATAACCTTCGTCGTAAGAACGTTGGACAAATCCTTCGCCTTCGACGTTTTTGATGCGGATAACTTTGGCGTTGTCGTAGTACTTGGCTTCGCCGGCGGCATTTTCCGTATCATCGGCCAATAAAACACCGGCCAATAACAATATGCTTATAATGGCAACCATGATCTTTTTCATGTTGTCCTCCTGTTCTTTGGAAAGCAAATTCATTGCCAACTTAAACAGGCATAATCTGTCCTGTTTTTGCGACATTGGCGGCTAAAACTGTTAAATATAGGACAAGCGCTTAATCCTCCCGGAAGCGGTTGTAAAGTCGGGTCAGATGGCTCAGGCGTTGGCCGATTTCCGGGGTTAGCACTCCCGGAGTCAATTTCCAGTTCCAGTTACCGGCGCCTTGGCCCGGGGTGTTCATACGGAAACGTTCGCCGAAGCCCAGGATATCCTGAACCGGGAAAACGGCCAGGCAGGCAATCGATTGCATGGCCAGGCGGATGAACTGCCAGTGAAATTCATCGCGATGCGCCAGGTTCAGATAATCCAGGATATATTGCTTGGTCTGGGCGCTGGTTTCCTGGCCGTAAAACCAGCCGTTGCTGGTGTTGTTGTCATGGGTCCCGGTATAAACAAGGCAGTTGGTGCTGCTGAAATTATGTGGCAAATAGGGATTGTGGCCCTGGCCGTCGAATGCAAATTGCAGTATTTTCATGCCCGGCAAAGCCAGGCGCTCGCGCAGGGCTTCCACGGCCGGGGTAAT
>JBAXOR010000201.1:0-3070 GCA_037133155.1 Chrysiogenales bacterium
CGAAACGGTTTTCATGATCTGGCCGATGGCCAGCAACCAGATCAGGACTTCGAAAAAGCCCACCAGCGGCGCCAGCCAGCGGATGCCCCGGGAAATCGAAACGATGCGGATGGTCTGCAGACTGACATCGACGATCCGGGCCAGAAAAATCAGCGCCGGCAGAATGACCCAGATGAACAGGAAGGATTGGCTGAATTGTTGTTCCATTTTTAATTATACCATATTGGGGCGGACAGGTAAAACCGTTCTTGATTTGAAAATGGCGGGCGACTGTGTTAGCTTGACGCTATGGAAATCAGCGAAAAAAAGCTATCCAAAAGTCAGGGCATACTGCAGCATCGCGGGCAAAAAAACCGTGGACCTGGAGTGGCAATAGTTCAAGCAACTTAATAAAAGGTTATCCATGGCCAAACTGAGACGCAGCGGGCGCTTTTTTGTCTATATTCTCCAATGCCGGGATGGGACTTTTTATACCGGCTACACGCCGGACTTGGTTCGTCGGCTGGAATTGCATAACTCGGGCATAGGGGCCAAGTACACCCGCAGCCGCCTGCCGGTCGAGCTGGTTTGGTGCAAAGAGTACCGCTATTTCAAGCGCGCTTTCCTGGCCGAATTAAAAATAAAAAAATTGACCCGGAAACAAAAAGAGCTCTTGATCGGTATCAAGACAGATTGAATTTATTATTTTAAATTTTTTTGTTCCAGATCGATAAGGAAGCGCTTTCTCCACAGGCCGCCGCCATAGCCGGTCAGTTGCGAATTTTCACCGATTACGCGGTGACAGGGGATGATGATGGAGATGCGATTGCTGCCGTTGGCCCGCCCCACCGCGCGCACGGCTTTGGGCTTTCCGATCATGATCGCCTGCTGTTTGTAGGAGCGGGTTTGACCGTATGGGATTGTCTGCAAAGCCCGCCAGGCCTTTTTTTGAAATTCACTGCCAGCCATGATCAAAGGAACCTTGAATTCACGCAAACTCCCTTGAAAATACAGATCAAGTTCCCGGCGTAGTGTATCCAGGTGAGCATTCTGCCCGGGCAGCAATAGGGCGTGAAATGCTTTTTTAAGGCGCGCGAACTGCGTCTCCGGCATGGATTTGTCGGCGAATTCCAGCAGGCATATCCCATCCGCTACGGCGCCGGCCACCATCGGGCCAAGGGGAGTAGCAATCAGGGCCAGGATTATAATGGAACCGTCAATGATGTTGACGCCCAGGGGGAATCGCCCGGCGAACGAGTCATCCCCGTTGACCAGGGCTTGGAACATGGTTTTCTCATCTTGAATATCCGCCATTTTTCCTCCTGATTTTGCAATAAATATACTCTATTTAATTTTTATTGACAACAGCGATTTTACCAGAAACATTTGCCAGTTTCTTGTAATCACCATAGAGCTATGCTATGTTCATCATCAATGGAAGAAAAAATCAGGGCAATTCTGGCCGGGATACTGGAAATCGATGCCAGTGAGATCCATGATGATTTTGGCCCCGACAACTGCCAGAACTGGGACTCGCTCGGCAACCTGCGCATCATCACTTCCCTGGAGCAATCTTTCCAAATTAAATTTTCCTGGCCGGAAATCAGTTCCATCACCAATTTTGCCGCTATCAGGGATTTGCTCAACCGGCGGGTTAAAAATGAACTTTAGAAGCTTTTGCCAACGGTTTTTGCTACCCCGCTTTGGCGTCTCTCTATATTATTTATTTAAATACCGCTGCAAGGTAAGCACCAGGGCCGAAGTGGAGATTAGCCCCTTTATGAAGATCGGCTTTGGAAGCGAAATCAGTTCCTTCAGTAAAATCAAAGCCAGTTACGGTCCTTTGCAAATCGGCAAAAATTGTTTTATCGGCGCCGGCTGCTTTATCTCATCGCACCAGGGCGGGGTGGTCATTGGTGATGATTGCCTGATCAGTCCCAATGTGACCATCATTGCCAATAATTATAATTATCACCGCCTGGATGTTCTTTTCCGGAAGCAAGGCTGCTCCTCAAAAGGTGTGCGTATCGGTGACAACGTCTGGATCGGCTGCGGCGTCTCCATTCTCGACGGCTCGCAAATTGGGTCCGGAGTGATTGTCACTCCCAATTCGGTGGTTTCCGGCAAAATCCCCGACAACGCCATTGCCCAGGGTAATCCGGCCAAAGTCATTTTCATCCGTCGTTAAACGGTTTTTTTATACTGAGGCCGGCGCTTTGTCAATAACCAGCGGGCAATTCCCAGTAGAATAGCCAGACTGCCCAGCAGCAGAATCTCGATCATTGCCGCTTCCAGATTGTGGTGATTGAACAGGCTGGAAAAAAAATCAGTGGAGCGTGACGATCGTTCGATATTTAGAAAAAACGGCCGGGTCGCAATGTGATAGCGGTTTGAAAACGGCCAAAACAAAGGCAGGCCGTAGGGGGCGGCCAAATCCTTTGAAAATAAATCAAGCAGCAAATGGGAATAAAAAATAAAAAAAACAGTAATGGAAAATCTCCAGAAATGGTGTTTTTTTTGGTAAAAAATCCATCCCATAGCGGCGGCGACGGCCAGGGCGGCCCCCAGGCTGTGGAATATGCCGTGATGAAAGAGATTGGGAAAACCCAGCACGAAGCCGGGCAGGAAATCGGCATCGGGCAGGTTGGCCAGGAAAATAAAAAAAATCGCGTCAGCCCATTTGTTCTTGAAAAACAGGCCGGGGCTGGTTTGGAAAAACGCGATCCCGGTCAGCGTATGTCCGATCGGCAATGGCATTTTACTATGGCAGGGCCATGTGCAAATTTTTCAGGCGTTCGCTTTCCTGCTGCCAGCGCAGGTCATTCCAGGAGAACAGCGGCCGCAGGCGGGGGAGCAATTCATTGATGCGCCGCCGGTTTTCACCCAGGCTGCAGCGGCGGAAGATCAGGTCGTCAAGGTGCACCACCGCTTCTTCTTCGACCAGGGTTTTGAGCGCGGCGATGGCCTCTGGGCCTGCCGCGGCCGGGGGCCAGTCATAATCAAAAAACCAGCGTCCTGAATTGGCCGCGGCCGGTGGGGCTTGCGCTTTCCTGCCGAACAGGCCGGGAAAAACCCGGTGCAGGGTTCTTTC
>JBAXOR010000202.1:0-3057 GCA_037133155.1 Chrysiogenales bacterium
AGGGAAGCGCGTCCGATTAATTCCGCGGACAGGAGGAATGGCATGCCGCTCAAAAAAGGATCGGGCCGGTCGGCTGTCAGGAAGCCTCTGGGTCGCGTCTCAACAATAAACTTTGAGCTTTGAAACCCTCAGGGCACAGGGCTCCAGGGACCAGGTGCTTTCCAGAAACCGCGAAACATCCGCTGCTCGAAAAGGGCGGTTTTGATGGGCTCGAGGAAAATAGTGATCCCGGCAACAACATCAGCAAAGGAATCCGGCGTGCCGGAAAGCCTGGACTTCCTGGGGGCATTTGGGGACGGGGCTTGACTTTCGCAGTCCCCCGGTGGGGGAAGCCCCCATTCTTCCCATTCTTCCATCTTCCTTCCTTTTAACGACTTACCTGGACCTGTATACTTCTTTCCTATGATCAACTTTATAAACGGTTATTTTCTTTTCCGCTCGGTCGATGGAATAAACGATCCGATAATCCCCCACCCTAAATCGGTACAGTCCCTTGAATATTCCCTTCAACGGCATGCCTTTGGCTATTGGATCTTTTATAAGGTATGTCTTTATTTTATCTATTATCTGTTTGGCTTTCTTTTTATCAATATCTTTTAAATCCCGCAATGCCTTCTCGTGCCAGAGCACTTCATAATCCAAGTTCTTTCTCCATTTCTTCCATCGTCAAGTATTTCGCATTTTTGTCATTCAGCCTTTTTAGCGCTTCGTACGCGTCCTCATAATCCTCAATGCTTTCCTCGATCATCTCCACAATAAAAGAGCTCTTGGTCCTTCTCGTTTTTTTTGCCAGTTTATCCAGTCTTTTAAACACTGGCTCAGGCAATCTGACACTTAAGGTTGACATATATTATCTCCTTTGTAATCATTGTATTACATGTATTAAAATAATTCAACTGGAATTTAAATTTTCATTGCAATTGTTTTGATTTTGATGAGCGACAGGAAATTGTGCAAGTTGTATGCAGCAAAGAAATCCCGCCACTCAGACCATTTTTTACTGAATTATTAAAGACATTAAGCCAAGCAAGACGACTACATTCCTCCCTAACTGGGGACGGTGCTTGTAAATATGGGAGCCTCCGGGGCCGCGTCTCAACAAGAGCAAGCTTCCGGGGTCGCGTCTCAAAAATAAACTTTGAGAAAATCCAGAGACGCACTGTGAAAATATGAATTTGATTGTCCAGGGAGATCGGCGAATTGGCGGCTGTTTTCAATGCGCGATGCCTGTTCATGTCCCGCCTAAAAAACATCTTTCCCGGTCCCTGACTTTGTCTGCATGGACTGCGATTCATTGAATCAGGCATGGTTAACTGGGAGAAAAGGAGAGCGCGCCGAGATGCCCGTTGCCAAAAGGCAAATCGGGGACAGCGCTTGTTTATACGCACAAATCATGATCTTCCGTTTTTTTCATGACGGTATATCGATCCAAGCGAGTTCAACCTGACGCCGGAAAACATCGTTTGCTTGTTTCAGACAGGATACTTAGAAAAACCTCTTTGTCATTATCCCCGGCCAGGAACAGTCCGTCCCTTTTTATTTTCATATTCTAATTGGGCAACAGCCCGTCAAGACCCGGTTTCAATGCTTCGGCTATCCCCAAACGCCAGGATTTAAATCTTCTCGATCCAGATCGGCGAGGACCAGGCGCGCTCAAAAAAAATGTTTTGCTGCAGAGTGTTGCTGGAGGCCTGCCAGATCTTGACGCGATAATAGGCGTAATCCTGATCCAGAGTGTCCTGATAATGCAGGTGTGCCTCACTGGTCCAGGCGGCATCGGACTGATCGGACAGCAGAACGCCGCTTCTGAAAATCTGGATACGGGTTATTTTAAAGCCATCAATACTTTGTGCCCGGATGTGCAGATAAACCGGGCTTGAGGCTCCTGAAAAAGACGTGGTGTGGGTGATGGTGGTCCCCATGGGCGCCAGTATGGCACCGCACTTGACGGTGAATTCCAGGTCGGTGCGGCTGCCCGATGTGCCGTAACAGTTTTTGGCTTTCAGGTTGTTCCAGATAGCACCCCGTTCCACAACCGCAACCCAGGTAGCAGTCAGCCCCCCGGTCCAATACCCCAGGCGGGTGTCCACGTTATCGGCGCTTTCAGCGGTATTCCCCGGCCAGCCGAAATGGGTGTCGGTGGAGGCCATGATGCCCAGCTTGTACCCCGCTTTATGGGTGGTAATCCACATTTTCAAGGCGCTCTCGACCGTCAAGTCATCAGCGAATCCGTTTACGGGTTCCTCACAACCGGGCATTTCGGAATTGCCATGCCGGGAATAAATTTCCACCAGCGGTTGAATCACAGAATTCACAAACTCCGCCGACCAATCCGTGGCCATGGAGACAATCGGATTGTCGTAATCAGAATCCTTGGCCGGATGGTGGGGAATGCAGATATAGTTCTCTTTGACCGGAGTGGTATCGAGCCAGGACCACAATTGGGTGGGTAAATTGTAGGCATCAAAACCATACCCTCTCAAAGGCAGGTGCTCAAAGTCCCGGCAGATAATATTCTTGTGACCATTACCATTTTTACTCTCGCGGGGTCGGACGGTTTTGGTATATTCAAAAGCCGGGAAGATCACGATTCCTGTGGCAGCCTGTTCCTGGGCGATCATATTGTTCCATTTTTCAAGGGAGTACTGTCCGGGGGCGCCGTCCTCGGCATGATCGGTGATGGCCATAAAATCGAGCCTGGAGCTGTCACGGGCCAAGACGATGGCATCCGCAGGTGTGCGGGTGCAGCCTTCCTTTTCCAGGGCGTCATTGGAATAGGTGGTATGGGAGTGCAAATCACCCCAGGCGACTTGCATGCCAGTATAGAGCTGGGAACGACCATCGGCATCACAACCGTAATTGGCATCATATTGTGTAGCCGGCAGCTGGTCAGTATCCCCGCTGCTTGTTTGGCAGCCACCCGCCAGCAGAATAAAAAAAACAGTTAAAGTAATACTTATAAGAAAATCGATTTTCCCCATAATAGGATATTAAAGGAAATATATTGAAATTGCAATAGGCGGCAGTACAAAGTATACTTGCCAATGTACTTGACGA
>JBAXOR010000203.1:0-3051 GCA_037133155.1 Chrysiogenales bacterium
CAGTCCGATGAATTCCAGCAACTCGCGCGCGCTTTGCTTACAACGTTCTTCTATCATGGGCACTTCCTTGGTTTTTTTTGATTATAGGCGGGAGATGATGCGTGTGTCAATAGACTTCAGGTAGATTTTCAGATGAGCGAATATGAATGTGATACGGGATGCAGGGGATCAATATGATTTTGGGGGGTTCAATAATATCTATCAGGGCTCGTATTGAACCCCGGTATTTAATTGCATCCGATCTCTTATTACACCCCAACCCGTTGTTTGAATAATTATTGTAAAACCGGCTGAATCTGTTATAGTCAGGGCATGGTATTCCTGCTTGTTGCTTCGCTGGTTTGGGCATTTTCCTTTGGCCTGATCAAAAAATATCTCGGCGGTCTTGACGCCAGTTTCGTGGCTTTTATCCGCCTGGCTTTGGCTTTCCTCCTTTTTCTGCCGTTGCTGAAGCCCCGTAAAATTTCGCTGTCCCTGACAGTCAAGCTGGTTTTGTTGGGAGCGGTCCAGTTCGGCCTGATGTATGTGTTTTACATCCAATCGTTCCGTTTTCTGGCCGCCCACCAGGTAGCCTTGTTCACCATATTTACTCCGCTTTACGTGGTTGCTGCCGATGATCTGTGGGAGAAGCGTTTCCGGCCGCTCCATTTCTGGACGGCGCTGTTGGCCGTGGTCGGGACTGCCGTGATCGTGTATTCCGAGTTGGGGGCGTCCAACCTGCTTTCCGGTTTCGTTCTGGTGCAGGCGTCCAACCTTTGCTTTGCCTTCGGCCAGATATTGTATCGGCACCTGGCGCCGCTACAAAAAGACTGGGAAAACCGCGACGGTTTCGCCTGGCTCTACCTGGGCGGGACAGCCGCCGCCATGTTGGCTATGCTGATTTTTTCCCCAACGCCAGATTTAAAGCTGAGCGGCAGTCAGTTGCTGGTTCTGCTATATATGGGACTGCTGGCTTCCGGGGTCGGGTTTTTCCTGTGGAATGTCGGCGCCATACGTGTTGAGATCGGCACCCTGGCCGTTTTCAACAATGTCAAGGTCCCCCTGGCCGTTCTGGTTTCGCTGCTGTTTTTCAAAGAACATGCCGACTGGCTGCGCCTGCTTAGTGGTGGGGGAATCATAGCCCTGGCCATTTGGCTGAATTCCCGCCGTCCGTAAACTTTACCTTGAGAAAATCAGTATAATACTTTTTGCAAGTCAACCTATTTGAGGAGTCATCATGAAACGAAGCGCTCTTATAGCTCTGCTGGTGGTTATCGTTATTTTATTGGGCTTCTTCATAATCGGCGGTTTTATTTATCTGCAGTTCAACCAGGAACCATTCATACCTGAAAAAGCCAATTTGAAAATCGAATTGTCAGGGCCTTTGGCCGACACCACGCCGAACCGCTTCCCTGGTATTTCCAGTGCCGCGATCTCCATCCAGGACTTGTGGTTTCAATTGGAACGGGCAGCCATCGATGAACGGATCAAGGGCGTGCTGCTCAGGATATCCTATCTGGAAACCGGTTTTGCCAAGATCGAGGAAATCGGCCGCCTGCTCAAGAAATTTTCGCGCAGCAAAAAGCCGGTCATGGCTTTTATCATTGATGGGGGTTTAAAGGAATACTATCTGGCCTCTTTCGCAGACAAAGTGATCATGTTCAAGGGCGGCAGCCTTTCCATCAGCGGTATTGCTGCCGAGGCGCTTTTTTTGAAAAAAACCCTTTCCAAACTTGGCGTTCAGGCTGATTTCTTCCATATCGGCGATTACAAAACCGGCAGCAACACTTTCAGCGAAGATCATATGACCCCGGAGCATCGCGAATCCATGCAAGCCCTGATCGATGATTTGTACCGGGCCGTGATCGCCGGTATCGCTACCAACCGCAAACTGGACGCCCGGGAAGTCAAAAAAGTACTGGACCAGTCGCCGTTGGCGAAGGAAGAATATGTAAAAGCGAAATTGATCGACAGCCTGGGTTATGAAGATGAACTGCATGGTTTGCTCAAAACCCAATACCCGGAAGTGAGTTTTAAAACCTATGCCAAGACCGGTGCGCCGCTGCCTTTCACCGGCGCCAAAAAAATAGCCGTCATTTTCGCTGCCGGAGAAATCAATATGGGCCGGAGCGGCGGCCAGTCGCTGCTGGGTGGTGATGTTCTTGGCGCCGATACCCTCGCCGAACAGCTGCGCCAGGCCAGAAATAATTTCGCGATCAAGGCGGTAGTGCTGCGCGTCGACAGCCCGGGAGGTTCAGCCGTTGCCTCCGATGTCATTTTGCGTGAAGCCGAATTGCTGGCACGTAAAAAACCCCTGATCATCTCCATGTCCGATTTGGCAGCTTCGGGCGGTTATTGGATATCCATGTCGGCCCAAAAAATATTTGCCTTGCCTGAAACCATCACCGGCTCGATCGGCGTGTTTGGGGGAAAATTCGTCTTGAAAGGGTTGTACGACAAATTGGGCATTGATAAGGAGATCGTCAAAACCTCGGAATTTGCCGGCATGTATTCCGATTACCAGCCTTTTACCAACCGGGAAAAGCAAAAGGTCATGGCCGACATGCAGGGCATCTACAATGAGTTCCTGAAGAAGGTCGCCGGCAACCGCAAGATGGCCATAGCCGAAGTGGACAAGATCGCCCGCGGCCGCGTGTGGAGCGGACAAGCGGCGCTGGGTTTACGGTTGGTTGATGGTTTGGGCGGCCTGAACGAGGCCATTGCCGAAGCCAAAAAACTGGCCCGCATCCCATTGGCGGAAAAGACCGGGGTGCGGATTTATCCGCAGAAAAAATCTTTTTGGGAGATGCTTTTTGATCTGGCCGATGTCAAGGCGCAAAATCCCCTGGACGTAAAGGCCCGTTTAGAGGTTTACAAACGCTTTTTTCCGGCCATGGTCATGCCTTTCCTGATTAATCTTAATTGAATTAACCTGCAGCTTGCTGAATACAAACTCACCCCCGTTCCCCCTCTCTTTTTGAAAAGAGAGGGGCAAATAAGGCCTCCTGCTCCCCTTCTCTTGCCAAGAGAAGGGGCTGGGGGATGAGTTGGTTACTTGCTGGATTGGCCTAG
>JBAXOR010000204.1:0-3043 GCA_037133155.1 Chrysiogenales bacterium
AAATAGTCGGGGATACATTAACCATGATAGACGATGATGCTCCTGTGCAGACAATGTTTTCGGAAAAAGATGAGATCTTTGATTTTGTTTCCGCCAACCAAAAGCAGAACATTGACAAAGGTTCTGCCGTGCGTTTGGAAAAGATTTTTAATAAGGAATTGTTCGTCCAGAAAATACGTCCTGATGCGATCTCACCTGAAGCGGAATTGGAAAAACTGTCCCATGCACCCCAAAAGGAAGCAAAAATCGAGACGCAAGTTGAAGGCGGGTTATCATTGAAGGAAAAAATGGATTTGACCGGAAAATTGGAAGATAAGCTGACTTTAACCATTAAAGAGTTGATCTGGGAGATCGTTCCTTCTATGGCCGAAAAAATCATTAAAGAAGAAATCGAAAAAATCAAATCAGAAGTGAACGACACCGGTTTTTAATTTTTCTTTGGAGTTTTAAAGTGACAGAAATAAACATGGAAAAATCTTATGACCATTTACAGACCGAAAGTGATTGGTATCAAAAATGGGAGGCCAGCGGTTTGTTTACCCCCGAGTGCAATGCAACCGGCATACCTTTTTCAATTATCCTGCCTCCACCCAATGTGACCGGCTCGCTGCACATCGGCCATGCGCTGACCCTTTCCCTGCCGGATATCATTATGCGCCGGAAAAAAATGCAGGGTTTTAACGTCCTTTGGCTGCCGGGAGTCGATCATGCCGGGATCGCCACCCAGATGATGGTGGAAAAAAACCTGAAAAAGGAAAGGCAATTAAGCAAAGAGGATTTGGGCCGGGAAAAATTCCTGGAACTGGTCTGGCAATGGAAAGATGTATCTGAAAAAAAAATCGTAGCCCAGATCAAAAAACTGGGTTTGGCGCTCGATTGGAGCCGGATGAAATTTACCCTGAGCGATGATATGCAGGGAGTTGTCCGCAGGGTCTTCGTCAAACTCTACCGGGAAGGAAAAATTTACCAGGGAACGTACATGGTCAACCGTTGTCCCAGTTGCAAAACGGTTCTTTCCGATCTGGAAGTGGAACACAAGGAAGTCCAGGGCCGCCTGACTTACATCCGTTATCCGCTGCAGCAAGATCCCCGGAAATATATCGTTGTGGCCACCACCCGGCCGGAAACCATGCTGGGCGATGTGGCCGTGGCGGTGAATCCCAAGGATGCCCGTTACAAAAAACTGATCGGTCAGGAAGTGCTTTTGCCCCTGACCGGGAGGACCATACCTATTCTGGGTGATGACGATGTGGATAAAAAATTCGGCAGCGGTGCGGTGAAAATAACTCCGGCGCATGATCCTCTGGATTTTAAAATTGCCCTGAAACACAACCTGGAAAAAATTGTGGTGATTGACGAATTGGCCCGCATGACCGGTCCGATTCCGGAAAAATATTCAAGAATGGACCGTTTCGCCTGCCGGCAGGAAATCTTGAACGATTTGCGGGCCTTGAACCTGATAGAAAAAGAAGAGGAGTATTTTCACAATATCGGCCATTGCCAGCGCTGCGAAACGATGGTTGAACCAAATATTTCCCGGCAATGGTTTTTAAAAACTGCAGAGCTGGCCCAACCGGCCATCCGGGCTGTATTGGAAAAACAGGTTGTTTTCCTTCCTGAAAAATGGGAAAAAGTTTATTTTAACTGGATGGAAAATATCCAGGATTGGTGCATTTCCCGGCAATTGTGGTGGGGGCACCGTATTCCGGCCTATTACTGTCAGGACTGCCAGGAGGTGCTGGTGGCGGAAGACACTCCCGGGCAATGTTCCCGCTGCGCATCCACCCGCATTGTTCAGGATAACGATGTGCTGGACACGTGGTTTTCTTCAGCCCTGTGGCCCTTTACCACCCTGGGCTGGCAGAATGACAGTCCGGATTTCAAGACATTCTATCCCACCTCCATCATGGCCACGGCGTTTGATATCATTTTTTTCTGGGTGGCGCGGATGATCATGATGGGCATCCATTGCACCGGTGCCGTGCCTTTCCGCGAGGTGCTGATCAACGGCCTGATCCGCGATGAAAAAGGCCAGAAAATGAGCAAAACCAAAAACAACACCATCGACCCGCTGGATCTCATCCGTGAATACGGAGCCGATGCCCTGCGCTTCACTTTGGCCATCCAGGCGGCCCCGGGCATGGATATTTCTCTTTCTGTCAACCGCATCAAAGGCTACAAGACCTTTGCCAATAAAATTTGGAACGCTTCCCGCTATGTCATTATGAACTTGCAAGGCGATGAAGACTTGCAGATCGATGTGCAAAAAATAAGTGATGCTGACAGATGGATCCTGCAGCTTTTAAATGCCACGATTGAAAAAGTGAACATGTTTTTTGATGATTACCACATGTACGAAGCGGCGGACCTCATTTATCATTTCATCTGGGATGAGTACTGCGATTGGTATCTGGAATTTTCAAAAAGTGATTTGGAAAGTCCCCATACCAGGTCCGTTCTCAAACTGACCTTATTTAGAATTCTGCAACTGCTGCATCCTTTCATGCCGTTTATCAGCGAAGAAATTTACCAAAAAATAAAAACTGAAAAGGATTTTTTGCTGCAAACGGAATTTCCCGCCTTCAGCAAGAATTTTGTTTTTCCTGAAACCTTTGCTGCCATCGAGGTACTGAAAAAAGTGGTAGCGGAAACCAGGAAGACAAGGACGGAAAATCGTATTGAACCTAATAAAAAAATAGTGATTTATCTCAAATGTGATTCGGCAGAGGAAAAAGAACAAATGGTCAAGCACTTGAAATATTTCAATTTTCTCAGCCGCAGTCAGCACACAGAAATCGTGGATGATCTGTCGGTTGTGGCCAAGGGTTTCCGGGGGGTCAGCCAGAATTGGGAGATCCTCCTGCCATTTGCCGATGATCAGGACCGGCTGCGGGAATTGCAAAGGCTCAATGGTGAGCATGGCAAGTTGGACAAGCTCATCAGCCAGATGGAAAGCAAATTGAGCGGCAGCGGCTTTGTCGATAAAGCCCCGGCCGAAATCATCCTGAATTTTAAAAAGAACTTGCAAGAATATATTGAAAAA
>JBAXOR010000205.1:0-3008 GCA_037133155.1 Chrysiogenales bacterium
CATACGCATACCGGTGCATATGATTGAAACGATTCACAAGATCAATCGCACCCAGAGAAGGCTGGTTCAGGAACTGGGCCGCGAAGCTACTGAGGAAGAAATTGCCAAGGAAAGCGGTTTTTCAGCGGAGAAAATCAGAAAAATCCTGAAAATCGCCCAGGAACCGATTTCCCTGGAAACCCCGGTAGGGGATGATGATTCGCATCTGGGAGATTTCCTGGAGGACGAAAAAACAGTATCACCTCCTGAAATCGTTTCCCAGAGAAATTTACGCGAACAACTGGAAATGATTTTATCAACCTTGACCGACCGCGAAGCGCGAGTTATCCAGATGCGTTTTGGCCTCAATGACGGCAATGAACATACCCTGGAAGAGGTTGGCCAGGAATTCCAGGTAACCCGTGAAAGAATCCGTCAGATCGAAGCCAAAGCCTTGCGCAAACTCAAGAAAAAATCCAAGAAGCTGGTTAATTTTCTGGATAAGCCGGAGAATTATCGCTGATTGACACTGGTTTTCCAATAGGCTATAATTAAAAAAATGGAAAAAGATCGGGTAACTTTAAAAATACCGCGTCCACTCTATAAAAAATTGCAAACCGTCATTGAAGGGAGTGGTTTCCGTAGTGTAAATGAATTCGTGGTCTATGTCCTGCGTGACTTGATTGCTCTGCAAAAGGATGAAACGGATAAAGATCTTTCCAAAGACGAAATCGAAGCCATTAAACAAAGATTGAAAAACCTCGGTTATTTTTAATTAAAAAGAAAAAGTATTGCCATTTTAATACAATTGTAGTACAATTGGAGTATGATGTCAATGAATTACTTCTGGTTTCGCCGGCGTGTAAAAGATGTTTTGGCAAGTAAAACCATGCTGGTGCTTACGGTGGTTACAGCAGCCATTATCCTTTTGATGATTGCCGGCCTGTATTTAAAATCCAGGCCCATTCTTGCCAATCAGCCCCTGGGGCAATTGTTGTTTTCCAAAAGTTGGCACCCGTTTCGTGGTGAATTCGGTTTTCTGGCGTTCATAATGGGCACCTTGTGGGTAACTGGTGTGGCTGTGCTAATTGCTGTCCCATTATGCCTGCTTACCGCCATCTTCCTTTCCGAATACGCCCATTCGCGAGTCAGGGAATGGGTAAAACCGCTTATTGATATCCTGGCAGGTATCCCTTCCGTGGTTTACGGGGTTTGGGGGATTCTAGTGATTGTGCCCTTGATCAAGGATTATGTCGCTCCTTTTTTCGGTTCTTTTTCGACCGGATACAGTATATTGTCCGGAGGCATTGTCCTGGCTATCATGATTTTTCCGGTTATTATCCATGTGGCCCTGGAAATTCTGCGGGCCGTACCGCAGGAAGTCCGGGAAGCCTCACTGGCCCTCGGCGCCACCCGTTGGCAGACCATCAAGCACGTGGTGATGCGCAAAGCGCTGCCCGGAGTGGCCGCTGCCATTGTACTCGGTATTTCCAGGGCTTTCGGAGAAACTATGGCCGTGCTGATGGTAGTCGGCAATGTGCCCAAAATCCCAGGTTCCGTCCTTGATCCGGCTTATCCCTTGCCGGCGTTGATTGCCAATAATTATGGAGAAATGTTATCCATTCCCCTTTACGATTCGGCCCTGATGCTGGCGGCGCTCATCCTGTTGCTGGTGATTTTGCTTTTTAATGTTTTGTCCCGCATGATTTTAGTCCGGGTCGAAAGGAGCATCCGCTGATATGGAACGCCGCAACATTGAAGAAAAAATTTTCAAGGGTTTGATGATCTTTTCCACCCTGCTGATCCTTTCCAGCCTGCTGGTGATTCTGCTGACCGTTTTAATCAAAGGTTTGCCATACATGAGCTTGGCCATGCTCACGCAAACTCCTCAAGGCGGCTATTATCTGGGCAAAGGCGGCGGGATTTTAAATGCCATTGCCGGTTCCCTGTATCTGGCCGGAGGCGCAACTTTTCTGGCTATTCTTTTCAGCCTGCCGGTGGCTTTGTATTTGAACGTGTATGCCAAGGCGAATTCAAAATTTGTTTCCCTGTGTCGTTTCGCGTTCGATGTGCTATGCGGCGTGCCTTCAATTGTCTATGGCGCTTTCGGATTCACGATCATGATTTTTTTCGGCTTGCGGGCTTCGCTACTGGGCGGAATCATTGCTATTGCCTTGCTTATTTTACCGATGATGATCCGTTCCATGGATGAAGTAATCCGTCTGGTGCCGCGGGAACTTCTGGATTCTTCCTATGCTTTGGGCGCTAATCGTCTGGAAACCGCGTTAAAAGTTGTAGTCCGCCAGGCATTGCCTGGTATTTTAACCGCGGTTCTGATAGCTTTCGGGCGCGGTATAGGGGACGCCGCGGCCGTAATATTTACCACAGGGTTCACCGACGCCATTCCTACCTCCCTGCTCCGCCCCGCCGCTACATTACCGCTGGCCATTTTTTTCCAGCTCGGCGTCCCCATTCCGGAAGTACAGGGTAGGGCCTATGCCTCGGCGCTAATCTTGACCATTCTGATTCTGGTCATCAGCCTGACCGCCCGTTTGCTGTCAAAAAAAGTGACGCGGCATGTCGTTAAATAGGAGTAAAATGGAATACAAAACCCATATCAACGTGCAGGACCTGAATGTGTATTACCGTCAGCAGCAGGTTTTAAAGAATATCACCCTGAATATCCCTGACCGGAAAATAACCGCTATTATCGGGCCTTCTGGTTGCGGCAAGACCACGTTGCTGAAATCTTTTAACCGACTGATCGATTCGATCGAGGGTGTGAAAATATCAGGAAAAGTGTTGGTCGATAATGAGAATATCCTCGATCCCAAGACCGAGGTGACCCATATTAGAAAAAAAATGGGCCTACTGCTGCAGAAGCCCTATCCTCTGCCCATGTCCATTTTTGATAACGTTGCCTATGGGCCGCGTATTCACGGCAGTAAAGATAAAAAACAACTGAATGAAATCGTGGAACACTACTTAAAAAAAGCCAGCCTCTGGGAAGAGGTCAAGGACCGGCTGCG
>JBAXOR010000206.1:0-3007 GCA_037133155.1 Chrysiogenales bacterium
TCCACGCAAGGCCGTCCGTCAATTCCGGGATGAGCTGGCCGCGCGCGGGATTTCCCTGATCATCATGCCGATCCCTGTCAAACCCGCCATTTATCCTGAAAAATTTAGCGCCTCCGTCGGGCAGCATTCTGCGCCGCTCCAAAATGCATCCTATCGTCAATTCGTTGGGGAATTGGAACGTGATGGTATCCTGGTGTTTGATGCGGCGCTGGAATTGGTAGCCCGGAAAAAGAAGGGAATACCCCTGTTTCTTGAAGCGGATACACATTGGACCCCGGCGGCAGTGGAACAGACCGCCCGTTCTCTCAAGACATTTATCGAAGCGCACGTTTTCTTGACACCTGCGGCAAGACTTCCTTATCAGACGCGCCATCTGGAAATAACCCGGCAGGGAGATATTGCCGCTTTGTTGCGCCTGCCTGAAAGTTACGCTTCCTTCCCGCCGCAGACGGTCAATGTCCGTCAAATTCTTACCGAGTTTGGCGAATTATGGCAATCTGACCACGCAGCTGAAATCCTTGTGTTGGGCGACAGCTTCAGTAATATCTATGCGCTCGATGCCATGGGCTGGGGAAAAGGCGCTGGATTGATTGAACAATTAAGCTTCGAATTGGGACGACCGCTCGACCGTCTTGTGATGAACGATAACGGAGCCTATGCCACGCGGCATTTGTTAGTCCGGGAACTCTCTGGCGGTCAAGACCGTTTGGCTGGCAAGCGCCTTGTGATCTGGGAGTTTTCCGCGCGCGAGCTTTCCTTCGGCGATTGGCGCCTAACCCGTATTTCTCACTAAAAAAATAATGCATCGGCTGCGGAACCCTGATATAATAAGATTTTGCGGGCATTATCCATGAACAACTGCTGCAAACAGAGTGGCACTCACAACGGATATTATTTCAAGAGCTTGGGCGCAGAGAAGTGGTGGCCGATTTCAATCTGCAAAATACGGGACCATGTGGCTGGTATATGCCTGTATGGCCATGATTTCACCGATTGTCCTGGTCCTGGCCCGCAAATGAATGGCCAAGGGCACGACCAGACAAGGCTAAAAAAACTTAGATCCGATGAAGCCGATCCGTTAATATCACAATACCTGGTGTCAACGGGTTTTTCCTCGCTCCGAAAATGTCTATATTAAAGAACTTTTAAAATTCAACTGTCGAAGATGGGTATAGCATATACCAAAAGATCGGCGTCAAAAACCGCGCCCAACTGCTCACCCTCTTCAAGAACCTCCTGGTTAAGTGAAATAAATTTTTTAGATTTGGTTCACGTCAGCCGAAAACCATAACGACGAAACTCTGCAATAGCAAACAAAATTTGACAAATAAAAGGCATTATGTTATTAAAATAACTTATTGATGGGCAGATGTTTTTCATTTTTAAAAATAAGGTTGAGTCCGCGCAAGCGGCCAGCGGCGGTAGCTTAGATCATCCGTCGACCTTGGCGGATCTGATTTAACTGTCCCTTGTGGGCAGCTTGTGGGATGAAGAATAGTAATGTTCGGAGATAAAACAAAATACAGGAGTAAACCATGAGCGAAACTGATTCAAATCGAAAATCTGATGTTTATGAAATTGATTTAATTGAGATTTTCGCCATTTTTTGGCGGCAGCGGAAACTGATTTTATTCGGTACCCTGGCAGTAACTTTGCTTGCGGCGGCGTTAAGTTTTTTTATCCCCAAGACCTATCGCAGCGATGGATATTATCAACTGGGGAACCCGGAAAAGCGAATCAAAAAGGATGAAAATGAAAATGAAAATGAAAATGAAAATGAAAATAAAAAGGATAATCAAGAAGCACTTTCAGAGAAAAAAAAGCTCTTTATCGGCCTGCCAATTACCTTGTACAATAAACGCGCCCCGCAGTTTTTCAACCCCGACCAATTGCAGTTTTTTGCCAGCACGGAAAAACTTTTAGGCGAAAAAGATCTGAATGAAATTAAGGCCGGTTTTCAGACAACTGCTGCCATCGAAAAATGGATCCAACCATGGTATGCTATTTCCAGAGGAGATTTACGTGAATTTATCCAAGTGTCAAATGATGAATCCAACTCGGTACTTGGATTAAAGTTTAGCTATGAAGCCAATTCTCCGCAAAAAGCTTATAGCTATGTGTACTTTTTCAGCCGCTATGTACAAGATTGCCTGTTGTATGTGTCATTGTATGATTACATCAAAGAAGAATATAGCGTGATTATTTCGAAACTGAGCGAGAATGAGAATGCCATTATCGATTTGCAGTTCAAATTGCTGGGGAATACTAAAAAAATACTGGATATCAAGGCCATTTTGAACAAGTATCCTGAAGCGGCAAAAATTGAAAGCCGGCAGGTGGTCTCGGTCCAGAATAAAGGCTTTCGCTTCCTGGCGCCGGTAGCGCAGTTGGTCGGTATCGAATCGGCCCTGGCCGACCAGCGCCAGGAACTTGCCAAATTGGAGAACAAAAAAGAAATGTTGGGTATCCGCAGAGAATATTTTTCAAAGTGCAATGAGGCATTGAATAAACTTGACAGACGCGGCAAAATAATTTTTTCGCAACTTAAATCCATCAAGTCCGAGGTGTTTAAAAACAAGGATTTCCGCAAGGGAACCGTAAAAGAAGTTGTCAACGATTTAAGCATTGACCTGCAGGTATTTGACCTGGCTTTTTTCACCAACTGCCGCTTCATATCGGGCCCCACTTTCTCGGCGCGACACATCAAACCGGTAAAAAGAAATATTGTTATTTTTACTTGGTTAATTTCTTTTTTCTTATTTATTTTTCTGGCGCTGGTTCTGAATTGGTGGCAGAGCAACAAAAAGAGGATCAAGTCATTTTGATAAAAGTGAGAAAACAACGTGGATCGTTAATCGTTTATCGTTCATCGATGGCGGGCATTTTCTTCCGATCAACGATAAACGAAATTGCGATCAACGACCAACGACTTGACAACCAACGACTTGGGACAGGCCATGACCACAAGTAATACCATCCAGGCTCATTTCGAGCTTTTGCTGGCGCG
>JBAXOR010000207.1:0-2978 GCA_037133155.1 Chrysiogenales bacterium
AAAAGGATGGCCTGCTCCTGATCGGTGATTTCACCTTTCCAGCCTTTGAAATGGTCAAAACTGCTTTGGGCCAGATAGGCGGCCTGTTGGGTCAGCTTATCGCCCAGTTCTTGGATATCCTCACGGCTGCCGGCCGCCAGCGGGTGGGCCGCGGCGATTAATAGAATGAGTATCCAGGCGTTCAAACAATTTTTTATTTTCATTATTTGCTCCATTGGTGCTTGTAATTCTATCCTGATGAAAAGATGCTGTCAATTGCTCACTGGCCCTTGACCTTCCCATTTGACATTTCCCTCCTCAAAGAAAATAAGGATTATGAATATGAGAAAATGATCACTTTGACCCATCATTCTTCTTTTTTTAGTTTTGGTCCAGGCATGACATGGACAGGTACTGCAGGGCGGAAAAGACTGGCAATTCGACAATCTCATGGAACTTCAGCCTGCCAGGTCATGTATGCCGACCAGCAACTTCATTCCCAGTCTGTTTCCCAGTCTTCTCGCGAAACAAACAAATTCATATTTTCATAGTCCCTAAACTTCAGCAGTCCCATTCATTTGGAGTTTTTATGAAAGAAACTTACCAAAGAGACTTTTGGCCAGGGATGGGCGGCTCTTTATTTATATGGTGCTGACAGATATTGTCTGCAAGTTTATCGAAGTCGATCGAGGTTGCATCAAGCCGCAGCGCGCCGCCCGCTATCAATTGATCAGTTCCCGGACTTCCCGGAAGCGCATATACCAAGCGTCCCTGTTTTTTCGCTTTAGTTGCGGTATCCAGACTGCCGCTTTTTTCTCCCGCTGCAATTACAATCACGGCCTTGCTCAACCCGCTGACGACGCGGTCACGTGCCATAAGATTTTGACCGCGTGGCGGCGAATCGGGATGGAGTTCCGACAGAACCGCTCCGCAATTGCTGATTTTTTCGGCAAGTTCAATGTTTTCTTTAGGATGAATAAAACGAATACCTGAACCCAATACGGCCAAAGTCCGTCCGCTTTCAATCGCGCCGCGATGGGCGGCCGTATCAATGCCCAAGGCCAATCCGCTCACGACAGTCAAGCCGCGCCTGGCCAGCTCCCGGCCGAGAGTCATCGCATGCTCAATGGCGGATCGCGAAGGCGCTCGAGTTCCTACAATTGCCACTGCCTGTTCATCGGTGTTCTTTATTAAACCGCGTATAAACAACACCAGCGGCGCATCAGGCAGAAAGGCAAGCCAGTGGGGGTAACGCGAATCATCCCATGTCAACAGATCAATGCCATCTTCGTTGAGCGAGAGCAGTTCGCTTTCCAGTTGCTCAATTGGCGCAGTAAGAATTTTCTGTGCCATAACCTCTGTAACTCGTGGGATTTCGACAAGTTCATTAACTTTTGCCGCAAAGATCGCTTCGATATCCCCGAAACGATCGATCATCTTGCGAGCGGTTACGCCGCCAATCCCGGAAATAGTTGTCAATGCCAACCAATGAGCACTAGACATTGTACCTCACCTAGTAATTAGTATTTGTTTACTACCCGGTACTATGAATTGTTTTAGTCAGTGTCAACATGACGAGACTCGCCGCGCCTCCACGTTGCAGCACGAAGCGCACATCAGGTCTATCGATACCCATGCCGAACGCATTGGTAGCTACCATGATTTGTAAGTCGCCAGTCATGAACTCGTCCTGAATTCGGTTACGTAAATCAGAATCAACCAGGCCGTGATAGTGCTTGGCTTTCAATCCCATAATTTCGCGGATAAATTCAGCGACTTCTTCTGCATCGCGGCGAGTGCCGGTATAGATAATCCCGGCGCCTGTGGGCATTACGACGAGCGTGTCACGATGGGCGAGAATGCACTCAATGGCGGCCTGCTGCCCTGGACGAAACGCAGGGAAGCCAAAGTGATTGCGTAATGCCAATTGTAAATCAGCGGTCGACATATGCTGATTATACAACAGGTCTAAATATTTATCATGCTTAAACTGTTTTTCCCCTCTGTGTTTTACTCATTTATTCCTTGATTAAGAACAACCAAGTATAGAGAATTGTTCTTTTAAATTGTCTTTTGGAATGTGCCGGAGATTATATGCAAGTGATTGATTTAGATGACTGAGATGATTGACAGGAAAAGCCAAGGGGGATAGAATTATTTTTCTTTATAGGACGCAGAAAAGTGCCGTTTGTGGCGCCTGGCGCGCTGGACGGGTCACACGAGGAGCTGAAATGGAAGAAGACAAATCGCTGCAACGGACGGCGCTGCTGGTTACGACCCTGGACTCATTTCTGACGCCGATGATGGGTTCGGCTGTGGCCGTCGCCTTGCCGTCCATCGCCAAGGATTTCGCCATGAATGCAGTCCAGATGGGCTGGGTGGCCAGCGCCTACCTCCTGGCCGCGGCCGCGTTCCTCCTGCCCTTTGGCCGTCTGGCCGACATCCATGGCCGCAAGAAGGTATTCACCATCGGTACACTGCTGTTCGGCGCTGCTTCCCTTATGGCCGGGCTGGCGCCCAATGCCGGGATCTTTCTTTTTGCCCGCGTGCTGCAAGGGATGGGCGGGGCCATGGTCTTCGGCACCAGCGTGGCCATCCTGACCTCGGTTTTTCCGCCGCAGCGGCGCGGCTGGGTATTGGGCATCAACGTGGCCGCGACCTACTCCGGGCTGTCGCTGGGTCCTTTTATCGGCGGTCTGCTTACCCAGAGCTTCGGCTGGCGCTTGGTGTTCCTCATCAACGTTCCCCTGGGATTGCTGGTCCTGGCCGCCCTCTGGCTGAAAATGCGCCAGGAGTGGGCCGAATGCCGCGGCGAACCCTTTGACTGGAAGGGCTCGCTCGGCTACAGCCTGATGCTGACCGCCTTCATGCTCGGCTTCACCTGGCTGCCTGGCTGGCGGGGGGCGGCAATGCTCTTGCTCGCCGCCGCGGCGTTTCCCCTGTTCATGCGCTGGGAAACGCGCAGCGCCTATCCGATCTTCCAGGCCCGGCTATTCCGC